>JAUHYX010000270.1 GCA_030426285.1 bacterium | reverse complement strand
CATCAATCCGTAACTAGATTTTTATTTCCCACCCTGTACTGCATTTAACCTCTGGCGGGTTTCTTGTACGGCTTTGTAGCGTGACGATCCGGGAGGGAAGGCTTCTGGGTCGTTGTGATTTCCGTATCGTATTTCGAATCCGACACGTCTGTTCTCGTAGTTGTAGAGCGGTGTAATGATGATTTGCTCTTCTTTGTCGATGTTGTCTGGGAGTACGATAACAGGGAGAACCTGAGGGTTGAGCCATGTGTGACGTGCGCCGAGTTTGTGAATCGTGAGCGTGTCGTTCATGCGCACAGGTACCCAGCGCAAAATTGTGCGGGTTGTGCCATCCGCAGCCGGTACTTCTTCAGCATGCAGTCGGTTGTTGTTTACATCGATGTTGTCGTACTTAATGCGAATCGGCTCTCCGGTGCTAATCTCAAATTCTTGGTCTTCGCTTGTGAACGAGACTTCACGTGTGGGTGCAGCTGTTTGTGCTGGTGAGAGTTGTCCGTCTTCCACAACAGCAACCATTTCTTCTTTTTCGGCGATGCGTTTCTCTTGCATTTGTGCCGTCTTACAGCTCGTTGCAAACGCTGCAATGGCTAGAAGCCCATATACCATGAACGTTTTCATTGCAATACTTCTCCTTCAGAGTTCATGTACACAATGCGCTTGAACGGTGAGTTGAACAGACGCTTGGCTTCTTGTTGAAATGTTGACTTCAGGTGATCTGGCAGAACGACCACCAACTGGTTGTCTTCGTTCGCAAGACCTGAGGATGCGAGGTGTTCTACAAACTCCGTAATGCTAGCTTGTACTGCCGCTGGGTCGCTGCTGGTATAGGTTCCGTTGACCGGAAATTTGCTCACCGCGATGTCCCAGTCGTCTGTCGCGTTGATCTGCTTTGTTATGCCGTCCATCCAATAATGCTGCGGCTTTGAATGCTCATTTGACATTGCAGCTGCCGTTTTACTAAGCTGTTCAACATTGCCATTGCGCCCCAATCCTTGATGCACCCACAGCATGTGTACATTGGCATCGATTGCTTCAGGTGTGTATGTGTCTGCAACTTGCTCATTCTCTGTCACAGGTGTTGTAGCAGATTCGGTTGAGCCGGTAAACAACATGTCGTTGGCTAGATAGAGCATAACCAGCAATGCTGGGATAGCATAGAAAAAATACGACTTGTTGATGCCAGAGGGGCCAGTCGACGTACTAGTCGTTGGTGCTGGAGCAGTGTTAGATTCTGTCGTCTTGACTGTTTCTTCTTTTAGATCTTCTTTAGCGACATCAATTCTCGCCAAATGAGCTTCAACTTTGTCAATCAAGTTCTGTGAGAGTTTGAGCTCGCGACAAACAATGTGTAGTGTAGATACATGCTTAAACTGCCGGTCGAAGTCCATGGCATTCTTTGCGTCAGCTGCACTGTGTGAGTACTTATTGCGCATCGTGCGCAACTCGTGCAGCTCGCTCGAAATGTCCAAACGCAAATCTCGTGTTAATCGAATATGACCTTCGAGGCCAACAATCAACCAGACGAGCATCGATAAGTCAATTGGCCTTCCCCGAAAATTGTTGTTTCGCAAAGCCTGCAGTATCTCTCGCACAGGCTGATATTCGAGGTTGTCCAAGAATTTGGAATTATTTTGCCTGTCCCTGAGCTCCGCCGTTTTTCGATTAAGCTCATCGTCTGTCTTTTCCGTGACAAGTTCTTTGAGTACACCTTCAATCCACGTCCGCAAATACGGCGTCGGCTCTTCAGTTAGCAGATGCTTAGTTTCTATGTATATCTCTCGAAAACGAGGATGCTTGATGTCTTCTGTGTGCACAGTATTCAATGGTTGTGTTGACAAAGATCTGAATTTACAGAATATCAAGGCATTCTCAAATGCGGCTCGTTCGATTGACGTGCGAGTACGAAGATGCTTGAAAAATATTTGCAGCGAGTTGAAAAATACTTCTGTGAGGCTCTGGTGTGATGAGCCGAAAACCGCATGGTTAAGCCAAATACATGAATTGGCACAGGGTTTCTATGTATGTGTGTTACAGGACAGAGGTACTGTCTGCTTTACACTACAATGGAGAGCCTTATGGCACTTACACAAAAAATAACATCGATGCCCTCGCAGGAGGAGGCAAACTCAGCGAAAACAACACTTTCTGATTCACAACATGCGATGTTCAAGAAGCCTGCTGAAAAACTGCTTACTCTGTTTGATAGGTTTACTCACAACAGCATAAGGTACGCTGAGTTGGTACGGGACGAAAAACCTATTAAAGATGCATTGAAAAACGACAGTACACGCTTTCAGCTGTATACTTTGATTACTTTGGTTGCGTTGTTTCTAGACTTCTTTGTGACCAAGGTGACAATTCTACCCTTTGCGGCCATGTTTCAAGTACCATTTTGGATTCCAACCATGGTGCTACTAGTGCTTGATGTGTCACTTGCCGCTGTGAGTAGAAACTTGGTTGCTACGCATACGGGAGATTTGGCTGCTGCGAGGAAGTCAAAAAACATGTTTGGTAGGATATTGTGGGGGCTTGGTGGTTTCAAGTTGTTTCTTGTTATCTTTCACGCCATGAACTATGGTGGAATAGATGTGCTGCTGTCCTTAGACACTGCTGTGAATGTCTTTCTTCTCGCCTTGGTATACTTCATCCTTCACGCATGTGCCGAGGGGCCAGCGTATACATTCAGGACTCTGAAGCATCAATTGCAACTCTGGCTAGCAGATCCATTTCAACAACTTACAAGTATCCGCAAGCAAGTCCGTAAAATGAGACAAGATGCACGCCAGGTCAACTGTGATTTTGCGGTGTTGGTGCAAGAATTTGAACTAGAACAAGTAGTTGAACTAGCAACTTCTAAGCAGGAGGGAGTGTAATGATAACTCCAAGACTTATCGGATTGATTGGCGGCATTGTGCTCGTCATTGTCATAGGAATCCTCGCATTTGGACAATCAAGTACGCTCAACAACGTTGTCTTGGCGGTTGATGCAGGACTGGTGACAGGTGAAGACTCGCTGACAACGCAGCAATTGACTGAGGCACTCGATGGACAAAACATTCAACTGCGCGAAGTGCGTATGCAAGTGCACGATGTTGAGTTTGGCAAATGGTTGACTGTTGGTGAGTTAGGTGTGGTTGATTCATATGACACCCGTGCTCGTCAACAAGAATATCAACAACTGCTCGATAGTACGGCCAAAACAGCTCGTGAATACTCAAAAGACAAGGTCGCGCAACTTGCCAAACTGTCGTCCGTGGCACGCCTGCTCAAGAAAAACCACGAAGCCGGAATTGAAACTGTGCTTGTGATGTTCGGCGCCAAAAAGTACTCGGAAACAGGTGAAATCGATTCCGCTCTACAGGCCGACATTGAGATGATGCGCGCCTATAGCGAACATGTGCAGTTGATTTGGGCAATTGCTGAAGTTGATCCAGCAGCCCGTAAAGTGTTTGAAGCGCTCACTCACAATGATTCATCGAGCTGGGCTCGTGTCGTCGACAATAGCACACAGCCGAACCTCGAATTTATCGGTGATGCATCAAAGCGGTCACTCATACTGATGAATTGTAGAACACTGTCCGACGAACATGCGAATCGCTTGGAAGAGGCTGTTTCAGAAGTTGTTGAAGACTGCGCACTCACGCATGTGGTTGATCGAGATGGCATTCACAACCATCAAGGTTCAAACAACAGTGTTGCAGATGAACTGCAAGAGTATGTGCTGCACACAAAAACAGCAGAAGCGGTGGACGTTTGTGAAATGCTGACGC
>JAUHYX010000269.1 GCA_030426285.1 bacterium | reverse complement strand
CAAATGCGTAGTGTTGTGGTAATGACTTTTAAGTTAACCACAACCAAAACTAGTTGGTGGCCGCACTTCTCAACAAACGATTCCATCATCATGTGCAAACCTGAACAGAAATCCTTCTCATCCATGAATTCGCACAGTTCTTTCATGCTGCTCGATCCTTCGAGTGTGACAGAAACAGATAAATCTAGTCCTTAAAGTACTTCCTAGTTGCTACAGTACCACCATCTAAGTGGTCAACGACGACTATGTAGGCGCCTGGTGACAACAAATGCGATTCAAATTCTATCGAACTCGAGAAACTCTTTTCTACAATCTTTCTTCCTGAAAGTGAATACAAACAAACTCGAGCAGGTCCAGAACGTGTTAACCGAATCGCTATCGCCTCATTGGACATAGTAAATTCACACTGATCTTCAATTGCATCTGTGCCAATTGCAACTACGTCAAGAACTGTTGATTTAGACCGCATCAATAGTTTCGTACCATCACTAGTAGATCCAGTAAACCAAATAAAACCCTGGTTGTCAACGCATATGGACTCTACATTTCTTGGATAATCCTGTGATTCAATTGCAATCATAGTCTTAAAGTGATCAAATGAAAGTGCTACCTTAATCCCTTCTTGAGAAAACGAAGCACCGATAATGAACAGATTTGTGTTCACCTGTGAAACAACTAACTCTGACATATTCAACTTCCTTCTGTCCCAATTCTCACCTCTATCAAAAGACTCGTATATCCAACCATCGAACATGTACATAACCATGTGATTTGAGTTTGGAAAGTGAGCAAATGACGGTTCATGGTCGCTGTAGCCATCCAGCTTGCTTACCAACTCACAACTACCATTGCTTGACAAGTATGCCTGCGGTACTGCATCACAAGCAATTAGAACCTCTCCCAGTGGGTTTGCATCTATATTTCCAGTAAACAAGAAGCTCCCGGCACAACCTCCGCATTCCCAATCTATCCTATTTGAAGTTGAACAGATTGCTTTCCAAAAAGAGCTAATGAAAACTGTACCTTCAGAATTCACACTGATAGCAGAAACTCTTTCGAAGTCATCCAACAAGGGAACTGCGATAGTATCCCAGTTCTTTCCACAATCAAAACTGCTATAAACAGCTCTCATTCCACCGACCAACAATTCTCCAGTTCTTTGATCACTATAAATCGACAAGAACAGTTGACCGCCTTTGAACAAGATCGTGTCTATTTCTAATTGATTGCCTACTAATTGTGCCGAACACACCACACTGTCACCAAGATAAAATATCCCTCCACAACTTGAGGGCTGGATTAGTTGGAATGCACCCAGATGATCCGACGTATCAACGATCTCAAATTCCATGTTTCTTATCGTATCTGACATTCCAACCGCGAACTGCGACGGAAGAAAAGCAACGATGAGCAAGAATAGTAGTTTATTCACAGCCTTACCTACCTCACAAATGGAACAGTAACAACAGTTGATTCTATTCGAACTACAGCAAACCATACACCTTTTGAGAGATTTGGCGGGATGTCGACAAATGACTTTGAAAGCAGGTTCACTTGCGTTGTCGTGTACACTTGGCCTAACATGTTCACGATTTGTACATCTGCGTGTGGCTGTCCAGGAGCTTGAATATACAATTTCGCCTCTTTTCCAACCGAATTTGGAACCACTTCGGCGTGAACGGACACAAATGCACTTGGAGTCACACTCGAGACGACACTCTGCCCGAAGAGCACAATTTCTTTATGTCCATTGCCACAGTCATAGTAAACATGCAGTGTGTCGCGCACTTCCTTTTTTATGTCTCTGTCGAAGCTTATTTCTCGGTAAACGGCATCGTTGGCTAACAACACCAGACTGTCATTAGAAACGAACCGTTCTAGTGCTAGTGCACCAGAATTACTATTGAGTCGTAGTGAGTCTAGGCGAAGGGGGTGAAGGCCGTCGTTCCGGAAAACCAAAACATTGTATGTCTCACCAACTGAATCTCGTACACACTCCAGCGAATCAACTACACTAAGTTCACAGTCGCGATTTGGTGAATTGAAGGTCCTGCCCAAGAGCCGTTTTCTCAGCTGGGCACCGTAACAATTTGTCGCAACATTCAGATACGTTGTGTCTAAAAATTGCTCAGATCCATGAAAGTACAAATCAAGTGTAGATGTCTCACCCGGAGCGAGGGTTTGTGGCAGCAGTTGAGATGAATCTACAAAGCCAAATCCCGCTGGATCTTCAGAAAACCAAATGGAATCGACATGTGTGAACTGAGACGATTTGTTGGTCAGATCCATCTGAAAGTAAACCGAATCCCCATAGCTAGTATTGAGTTCGCTTGGATCATCTGCACGTAATTTACAGTTATCACCAATCTCTTCAATTCTCTGCCTAAAAATGCATCTATCAAACACATGACCACTTACACTGAAAGGCAATTTGGGATCGCTTTGGATGGCTACAATATTGTACATCCGAGGATTCAGCTGCAACATTGGTGTTTCGACTTGGCAGTTTTGGCAATCTAGTAGATAATCAGACACCCCAAACGAATTCCCAAACACTTGTATACTGATATAATCAACTCCTTTGGCTGTCCTAACGTCAAATTCGTGGTTCGACACGTTATCATAGGGTATGTCAAACTGTTCAATCTCGGTCGTTCTGATATGATCAGTTCCTACTGCTAATTTTCTGTACAACTTTGATTTACCGATGCCCTTTAACTGCACAAAGTTATTGCAAGGTAATCGCAATGAAATCACCGTCTTTCCATGATCTGCCGTGTCTATGCCACGAGATATGGAAGAAGTGGATGTAAGTTTTTCAAACTCTTTTGGGGAAGAACTAGACACAGAAAATTCAAAGTAGTCAAAGTGTGTTCTAGCATCTACTTCTAAGAAATAGTCCAAAGAATCGTCTCTTTCAGAACGACCAGTAAAAACTGTGTGATTGTCTCGCTGTCGTTGATGCCACCCATTTGAATTCCTGAATGCAAGGGATTTTTTTCCATTTTGGGGATTGTGGACGATTCGTTCCAACCCTGCGCTGTACCAGTCAAAAATACAATCGAACGAATCCCAGTTTCTGCCTGAATAACTGTAGACTGCAACGGTATTTTCATGTACGGTTACTTGTTCAGTTGGATTGCCTAGTGCAATTAGACCGATGGAACCTATAACTACTTCTACTGAATCGCTGTTGAGAGCACTAACTCTCGCTCCAAATATTCCTGGATTAACCTCATGCGAGTACACTTGCTCCATGCCAATGTCGCAGTACGTGCCGAATTCATCGGTGAAGGATTTGTACGAGGAGATCGTCACGCCTATAGGAATGGTGCTTTGAATATGTGTACCCTGCAAATTGGCGTTGCGTCCACCAGATGACACCAGAAATACATCTCCGCGGTTGATGATGCGGGTAATCGTGTCGCCGTATTCAGCGCCGCTATTAGTCAAGCAGGTGGAGTCACCAAAGACCAATACACGTACTTCTGTGTTGTCCTCCAAACCTGTGATAGCGATGTGCGATGGCAATCGAAATGTATCGTGGTCAAGTGCGAGTGAGTCTTCTGGCAACACCAAGGCGGTGTGTGTTTCCCATGCAGACTCACGCGGAATGGCCTGATATTCGGCAGAACGCGGGCCAATAATTGTAGATACTGTCAATGCAAGCTTCTTGTTGGTGCTCACATTCACTGCAGCGTTTTCATACACGGCATCGGCACGGATGTCTGCATCGGACATGTGTTGATACACCTGAGCAACCTCTTGTGGGAGCTCCCAACGCACAATC
>JAUHYX010000268.1 GCA_030426285.1 bacterium | reverse complement strand
TCGCGTGCGACGGCACCAAATGTCCCTCGTAGTGGAGGTGAATTAAAATCCAACTCTTGAATGCTCATGATTCCTTCCTCAATTGTTAGATGATTTGCTAATAGTTCGCGTTAGCTGCGTTTTTGTATATTGCCTTCTCGATTGCATAGCGAATGTATAGCGCATGTATATCGAGAGTGGCGTAGTTGTACAGCGAACATATAGCGTTTGTACACCGGCAACTTAGCAAGTTTACTAATCGCTGTCAAGCGTTTTCTTAGCATTTATACTAATATTTATCAATACTGCGAGTAGCAAGATTACTAATGTCTACAATAGGAGACCGTATTAGGGAGTTTGCTAAGAGTAAGTATGGCACAGTAGCCAAACTTGCTGAGGCACTCGAAATGAAACCTCCGTCGCTGCATCCATACTTAGTGGGTAAGTCTACACCTGGGCACAGACTCCAGGAAAAGCTAAGGAAGGTTGGTTGTGACATAGAGTGGTTGATGACTGGGGCTGATAGTCGTAAGCAGACTGCCGCTGAGAGATATAACAATTTGTTAACTAAGGATATGATGGACGGGGAGGCTCGAGTTGCTGTGGCGAGAGAAATGATACCTGGTAAGGGTAGTATAAAGTTCTTTCATGGAAGTATTGGAGCGAGCGCCAATAACCCATGGTTGGATGTTCAAGAAGAAAAAATTGTCTACGAAGATGCGTTCAAGACTACCGGCAATCATTATATGATAAAGGTTCGTGGAAGCTCCATGCTTGACGCTGGGATAAAAGAAGATGACATCATTGTCATTGACACTGGTCTCGTTCCAGAGAATAGAGACATTGTTGCCGTATCTATCGACGGTGCAATTGTGCTGAAGAGAATGATTATTAAAGACGGTCGTCGCTTGTTGGTTTCGGAGAATAAGATGGTTTCTTATCCTGAACTTGAATTGAATGGCGATGAGTCAGTCCAATTGGCAGGCGTTGCTGTGCAAATCCAGACACCACTTTTACGACGTGGCGGGCACCCGCTGGATTAGTGGTTTTGTCACTTAAGTCTTATATGTTACCAAATTGACGTGTCACTAAAGTAGAATGCCGTGTCACTTTATGCCCCTTCAAACCCGCATAGCTACGTTGGCCATTTGTGCAACTATGCTAAATATGTGGGTTTAATTTGGTAACGGCCCCGCTGTAACCCGCATAACACCGTTCCCTTTAGTGTCATTTAATTTGGCATCGCACAATATCTACGGGCATAACTCTGGCTAGAAATTGTGATATGATTGGAATCGACTGTTGCTACACGTTCATCAATGTCATCTGTCCACGAATGGCCAAACATTGCAACCTGAGGCGCAACACCCGTGCCTCTTTCCTCTAGTGTTCCTGCTCCTCCAACCGTACCAACCACATGTGTGTGATGATAGTGTACCGTACCGGGATTGTCATTTATTTGAAAACGGTCTCTAAAGTCATAGTGTGGATCTGCCCCATCGGCATCCCAGATCCCAACTTTGATCCCATTGCCATCAAATCCATAATCTTCTTTTATCCGCCGTGCACCGGCCATGACGCGGCCTGGTCTATTGTCTGTTTCATCCGGAGGACTCACTTGGTCCACGCTCTTTACAAACACTTCGTTGGCAAACTCACGAGCTTGTGCAACCGTTCCAACAAATCGGATCAACCGTGCATGAGGGCCAACATACTCAACGTATTCAGTGAGTTCTTCACATCGGCGTTGCACTACATCAACTGGAAAATACTTGTAGTAGAATGCTGAAAACGCATACAGCGAATCGCCGCGCTCGGCGTGTTCACCCATGCGGTTCTCAAGGACAAACGGCGAGAGTTTCTCCTCGGCGCGCAAAAAACGAATATTCCACTCTTCGGGCAGTGCCAACAACTGTTCGATATTCTCCTGTGCCACATAACATTCATAGTTATTGTTGCGACGGTATTGCAGAACTGCGAGAAAGTCAGTTGCGTGTAGTTGTTCGCGGTAGCTTCTGTCTACGATATCAATGAGCACAACAACACCGTGTTCAGGAGCATACAATGTAGCCGCTGAACGCAACGCATCTGCTCGGTCCGACGTTTGCGCGTGCCCGTGAATGGACAACGCAACAAACAGCAATAGCATAGAGGTTAGAAACCGCATAGAGGAACCCTAGTAAAATGAGAACAGTAAAAAAACGCTACTACACAAGCCCATTGAGCAGGCTGTAGCGCATGAGCGCAGGAATCGTGCCAGCTCCTGTTTTGGAGAGAATATTTTTTCGGTGTGTATTCACTGTATGCACACTAACACTGAGCAAATCAGCAATATCCCTTGTACTTACGCCGCACATAACCAGCTTCAGTACTTGTTGTTCGCGTCTGGTCAGAGGTGTTGGTACCAAGTCTTCAATATCGCCGTTGGCAATTTCATCAACTGCATGTTGAGAATTGAGATCTAACAACTCTGAATACACAGGCGCTACTGCTTCTTCCGTTGAAATTACGATTCGAGCGTCGCAAGTCACTAGAGCTTTCAATTCTTCGAAACACTCCATACAGCTAACAACGGTCAAGTCACACAAGCCCTCGTTAATGAGATCAACAACCTTGGATTGGCACACCCAACTCGTCCCAAACGAACACAACACTACTTTGCGTTCTCTGAGGTCTTGTACTTCTAAGTCCCACAATTGGGACTTGTCATAACACTCCGCGCGGGAGTCACTTACGATGTTCACAACATCTGCTAAAATCTTAGCAGGCAATCGGTGATCAGCAAAAATCGCAATACTGGAATCGACAGTATCTTTCATGCACAAACCTTATATCAACACACAATGCAATACACCAAATGTACTTCAATGACCCGCGAACGGCAATCACTAGCACTAGTGATCTTGACTACAAAGCCAAGAATCTCTATAAAATCTCGTTTAGCTCGAACTGGAAGAAAGATTGCCGTAAGCAAATGCGCAGGCAGTGTTGACAATTCCCAAAGTAAGCAGAACGGACAGAGTCTACAAACTTTCTTTTCAACACAGAAAAGACCGACACCACGAACGCATGCTCTGGAATCGGTCTTTTGCAAAGTTCCGTTTTGTAAGTCTACTCTGGTACGCTTCCTGGGTTATATGTACCAAAGTTTGGTCGCAACAGACCATTCAGGTCATAGGCAGTTACGTCTCCGTCCTGATTCAGATCACCGGAGAGCGTCCACCATTCACCGTTTATCAATGTCGTGGCATCACCTGCAGACTTACTCTCTGAGTCTGAGAAGTTATACATCACGAATCCAGATCCACCCAATTCTACTTTTGAGCTAGAACCGAGATAAACATGTCCTGAATGGCGAACAACAAGCCAGTACTGACCTTGTTCAACATCTTCGCTGAATCGTGCAACAGACCAACCATCATCGTCGGACATTGTCGTTGTTCGTTCAACGAGAGTTGAATTGTGCAAGCTGTCTCCTGTTCGCAATTCAACAACAACCGGTGTCTGCTTTTGTCCTACACCTTCAGACAGACCTTGGAACAAAGCCCGTACATACACATAAGATGCGAACGAAAGCGTTGTATCTGCAGCTCCTCCTGGCCCAGCAGAAGCAGTGTCTGCCGCTGACAGCAAAGCGCGCGGTGAGGTCCAGAAACTACTTCCGTAGTCATTGCCTGCTCTAACTCTCCAGTAGTATGTATTTGTCGTGCTCAAACCAGCCACATTTGTTGTTGTGGCCGACAGGTTACTCTCAGAAACAGCGATAGAGCTAAATGTTGGTGTTGTCGACAATTGCAGGTCATAGAAACCAG
>JAUHYX010000026.1 GCA_030426285.1 bacterium | reverse complement strand
GGCCTTCTTTACATTACAAATGCTGATAGGCTGATAACTTTGATTGAGCACTAACACATTGCCGGACAAAGACTGAATGGCGCGTTGTGGCTCAGGCGAATGTTGATGAATGTGACTGAATACTGGCCTCCACAAAAAGGGGTAGGTACATTGTTGACGCCAAGAAGATATACTATACCTACACATTTGTCAATACACTCTATGCCGCCCAAACGCTAAAAACAGTAAAAAACAGGCGATTTGCACATCTTTTTACATTCAGGAAACAAGACAGCAAAGAACGAGTATTCGTCGCGCGAGCTGATTGCTGCGTGTTTCGAATTCGTAACGCCACTTCTAACTATCCTTGGACAGATCATTTCGATCCGTCGCAACGGTCCCACAAATCTGTTAATTGCAGTGCTGCAAAAAACAACATAGGAGGAGTTGCTATGCGATTTGCTACTCCCGTGCTTGCTGTACTGGTGTCGATGTTCGCAATTTCTGCCTGTGACGAGTCGTTGAATTCGCCAACAGAGTATGAAGGTGAACCGCCGGCGTTTGTAATTCTAGATGAATATGCCGACTCTGACAATGATGGCATTCCGGACTTGGATGATTTTTGGCCGGATTCTGACACGCGCGCTTTTGTTGAAATTGGTGACTGTAATTCTGACATTCAGAACACAGTTCTATCCGAGGGCGCAACCCTCATGGATTTGGTTAACACTTGTATGCAGGAGAACAAACCCGCCAAGTGTTTGCGCGAATTGGCAAAGGACCTACAAGCTTCTGGAGCCATCACCAAAAGCGAGCTGAAGGCACTAAAGAAGTGCATCAAAGCCGTGAAGTGATATCACAAAATTGAGACAGGCACAATACGATTTGTGCAACAAATCAGGTTCTCTGGGTCGAAGCAGAGAGCCTGTTTTTGTATGTTTGCATTTGTGTTTGTTTGATCAATACGACGAATAGTGAGCTTTTATGGAAGGCAGAGATTTACTACAGCAAATTCACACAGCCCAGTACAGCGTGCACAAACGCTTTACCGGTCCATTTGGAGATAGACTCATCGTGTATGCAGACTACATTGCGTCAGGCCAACCGTTGAAGTTTGTTGAGGACTACATCGCCCAATCAGTTCTGCCTACGTATGCAAACACCCACACAGAATCGTCATTTACTGGCATGCAAACGCAGCATTTTCGCGAAGAAGCACGTCAATTCATCAAAAATTCTGTGAATGCGTGTGCAGACGATGCTGTCATCTTTTGTGGTTCTGGCTCTACAAGCGGGATCGACAAACTAGCCCGAAAGCTCAAACGAGATGTTCGCGAATGCAATGAACAGATAACCGTGTTTGTAGGACCATATGAACACCATTCCAATATTCTGCCTTGGCGCTCAAATGAATTTAACATGGTCATGATCCCGCTAAACAGCGATGGCGGGATTTGCGGTACGACGCTGCGAGCACAACTCGAAGAACATAAGAAGGCCGGCAAACGCATGATTGGCAGTTTCTCCGCTGCCTCGAATGTAACAGGTGTGGTGAGTGATGTTATAGAGATTACCAAAATGCTGCACGAGTTTGGAGCGCTGTCATTTTGGGACTATGCAGGCGGCGCACCGTACATGGATATCAATATGAATCCCGGTGGAGATGCGAATATAGATGCCTTGTTTATCTCTCCACACAAGCTGGTTGGCGGACCCGGAACCCCCGGTGTGCTAATCACAAAGAAGTGTGTGATGGACAACAAGATACCTGTGATTGCCGGTGGCGGAACTGTCGAATATGTGAGCAAAAGTTCGCAAATGTATCTCGAAGATGTTGAGGTGCGCGAAGAAGGAGGTACCCCCGGAATTATCGAATCTATTCGAGCGGGGCTTGTTTTTAAGGTTAAAGACCTCGTTGGAGCAGAGTTGATTGAAGAGATTGAAAATTCATATATCTCTCGCGCCATGGAGCAACTCTCACAACACAAAGACGTGTTTATATTGGGCAACTGTGATGCCAAGCGCTTGGGATTTTTGTCTTTTCACATTCGACACAAAGAAACATTTCTACACCACAACTTTGTTGTTGCATTGCTAAACGACCTCTTTGGTATTCAGTCGCGAGGAGGATGTAGTTGCGCTGGTCCTTATGGACATGACCTACTAAACATAGCAGACGACGTATCGGAACAATACCGCGAACTACTCGTTGAAGGCAATGGCGGAACGAAGCCGGGCTGGGTACGACTGAACTTTAACTATTTCATACCGCGCGAAGAGTTTGAGTATATCGTGAAAGCAATTCTGTGGGTCGCAGAACATGGATGGAAATTGCTCAAGGCCTATCGCTTTGACGACCGAAATGCTCTTTGGGTAAGTAAGGACTACAAAGCCGCGAATGGTCTATCCTCACTGGCGACGTTTGCAGAGTCAATTGGCAATATTGACGTACCGGAGCATAGGCCGATTGACCGGAGTTCCGAGTGGGAGCAGTACTTTCAATTTGCGGACGCACTTGCTCAAAAGACTCTGAATGAGTGGAACACTATTCCGAATCAGGAGTACGTATTCCCACAAATACATCACCCATTGAGATGGTATACTATTTCTGATGAGATAACGGTGTAGGTGAATATTATGAATGATCGAACTAAGATCGAACTTCTGAAGCTGCAGCGAGAAAGTATGTACTTCTGGAGCAATTTTGTGCTGCAGAAAGAGGATATCAATACGGTGCTTTCCCGCGAGATAGCACCGGGGAAAAATCATGGAGTTTGGCTGTTAGGACACCTAGTGGTGTCAGATGACGACATTGGCCTCTACCTCGAAACGCATGAACGTCAGTTTCCAGAACTTGTTGAACTTTTCGGTAATAGTTCGAAGTGCGAGGCGATTGAAACATATCCCGAGCCCGAATACCTGCTTGCTTGTTGGGAGAAGGTGTGTGAGCAAACGCTGCAAGCATACGACAAGTTGAAAGACTCAGATTTGGAGCAACCGCATGGCAGACTCAACGGTAAAAGTGTAGATGAAGATTTTTTTGGTACAAAGCAAAATGTATTGCTACACTGGTTGAACCACCAACTATATCATGTTGGGCAGATCTCAACGCTATCTATGCGCTAGGACGCCACTCTGTTCGTACTTGTGCCAGCATCTGAATTTGTGCTGTATGGTGTTGGATGTGCCTTGTAGACATGCAGAGAAGCTCAAGTAGTGTACGGTCAATCCATGGCCAGACACATGGCTCAAGCAGCACATTCATTGGGATGTCCTCTATTTTTCGGGATGATTCCAATACGTGCTTGGTGTAGTTCAGTACATCTGACTGTTGTATAGGCTTATCGAGTCTCACTTTCTCAAATGGTGGATAGGGAGAGGTCCCCAAAAACTGTGCATCCTCGTAGTGAAATGCAGCTGGCGAGAACTCATCTTCACTCGTGCACATATACAAATGCGCATAGAACACAGTATGATAAGCAATTTTCCAGCAAGGGTTGTTTCCCGAACTTAAATGCCAGACATCTTCACAACAATTCTCCAGTGTGTCTACTAGCATACCCAATGCAGCTCCATACTGGCTACCAATAATGCTTCGAACCATGTCATCCATTACAATACTCTTTTCTTGTGTATTTGTTTACAGTCAATTAATACTTCAGCAATAGCTAGGCGCTATGTTTGCAGCTCACCACCATACTGAAAGAACATACGAAACAAACGCGCAAGAGCCTCATGGAAGCACGTAGAAAAAAGTCGAATCTAGCAACCCTGCTACTAGTCTTTGGTTTGATTGTATTTGGCGGTACTGTACTGCTGGACAAATGGTGCAACTACAATGACATGACCGAACTATCGGAGCTCGTAGTCTTGGTTGAAAGTCTCAATGACGTTCATCACAACTTGCAACTTGAGCGCGGCCTAACGGGCTTGTACTTGGGTGACAAGGGTAGCGCATACATTGTAGATCTCACCAGACAGCATGTGAGCACAGACAGCGTGCTCGGTACCCACCAGGCGTACCTCGCAACCGTCAACGCAGCCGCATATGGCGAACAAGTTGGTGCCAAATTCAACGAGGCTATGATTCTCTTGGCTACGCTTTCGGAAAAACGAAATGCGATACTTAACATGGACGTGAGTTTTGCTGTTGGCAGCGCCTTTTATGCAGAATTGAACAATACGGTTCTCGACCTCTTCCATTTGATTGCAACGATTCCAACAAACCGCGAAGTATCGAACCGCTTTTTAGCATTCGAAAACTTCCTACGAGGCAAAGAAAGAGCAGAAGCAGAACGAGCTTCGGGAGCGTTGGTGTGTACAAGCAAAGAAGTTGAAATCGAAGATGTTGTAGACTTCACTACGACTGTTGAGGGACAGGGCCTCTATTTTGATGCGTTCCTTACGACTGCGACTGAACGACAATTGGATGCATTTTTGAGTATTATCGATCAAGATGCACTCGAAGTAGCAACGGCGTATCGCAGGCAAGTTTCTGGTCTTTTAAAACACAAGGGTGTCGACTCACTTAACACATCTGCCTTGCCTTCACCAAAACAATGGTATGGAGCGCATACCACCAGAATAACTGACCTGAAACAAGCGTCGACAGTTCTGACGGAAGACCTAATCTCGGCGACTGATGAGCACAAGTCTACGGCGTTTGTTGAATTTATAGTCTACGCAATCTTGCTAGTGACACTACTCGTTCTCAGTGTAGTATCTTTTAAACGTAATTGATGTTCTAAGTAGTCGACCACTTGGTCAGTTGCACCGGCATTTTCTTCCAAGTAGCATAGAGCAATGTTGCCAACCCGTGCGCGTTCGGTTTCGTTCTGAACACACTCTCGTATCCAATTAGATAGGTCATCGGCATTGTGTATTACGCGCAAACCAGCGCGGTCTTGTAGCTGAATAGCGTCTCGTGCTCGTTCGATCGCCGGTCCAGAGCACAGCGGGACACCATAGCCAGCTGGTTCTAATACACTGTGCACACCTTTGCCGAATCCACCGCCAACAAAAACTGCAGATGCACAGCTGTACAGCCACAACAGCTTGCCAACCGAATCGACAATCACGACTCGAGGACCAGAATTGTCATCTTCTTGTAGTTCAATTTCAGAAAGCGTTTGTGCTGAAGGGAATTGTCGCAAAAGCTCGGCAACATGTTCTGTTGTTGGCTCGTGTGGGACAAGTATCCAGCGAATGTTATCAAACCCATGTGTGTCCAAGCACTGTTGAACTATTGATTCTTCTGCTGGCCATGAAGAACCAACAACAATTGTGTGCCTGAAATACTCTTCGTTTGCGAAGAGTTGCGTGTACATACTCTCACGTCTGGCATGGTCTACAATTGACAAGATCCGATCTATACGTGGATCTTTAGAAATCTCGGTTGGCGTCGCAAGATGCAAGGCGTTGAATTTCTGCTGTTCGGACTCTCCAGCTGCGAAGATATGGCTCACATAACTCAAGCATAATTGTTTCCACAGACGCGCAATTGTTGAGGATTGGAGAGAATCGGGAAGAGTGGCACTCACAAGCACAATATGTGTTCGCAGATGTTTGAGCACGCGCAGATGATTGTACCACACATCATAACGAGAAAACACGGCAATTGTTGGGCGCAGTGTGTTTAAGAACCGTTTCGCGGCTCGGGGAGTATCAGTTGGAATATACACGTACAAATCGGCATCGTCAGAAGTGTGTAGCTTCTCGTATCCCGATGGCGAAGTAAATGAAACACAAACTTTAATCGACTGCCGTCTTTGCTTTAGTTCGCGAATAACAGAACGAATCTGCTCAAACTCACCATACGATGCCGCATGGAACCACGCCCAGCTTTCGCCTGGGGTAACACGCTTGCGCAATGCGCGTTGGGTTGCGGAAATACCTTTGGCGCGCAACCGCATTTTTGGGTGCACAAACTGTCCCATTGTTGTGGCAAACCACATAAATGGGACAGCAACACACTGATATAACCCTACGAGAAGGTGAGTCATCTCTACGAGTTCGTGAAGTTTGCACTTCGCTTTTCTAGAAAGGCGAGTGTGCCCTCTTTAAAATCGTTGGTCCCGCATGTGATACCAAACTCAATTGCCTCGCGTTCCATGCCTCCCTCGCGCTCAAAACTCATCAGCGCGCGCATGCTGCTGCGCACTGCTGGCTGACTCTTGGAGAGCACCAATTGCGCGAATTCAGTAACATGTTGCATGAGATCTTCTTGTTCAACAACCCCATTCACGAGTCCAATTCGCAACGCTTCATCTGCTTTGATAACATTGCCAGAAATAGTGAGCTCTACGGCTTTCGCAAACCCTACCAATCTTGGCAAACGCTGTGTGCCACCATATCCTGGAATAATGCCCAAATTCACTTCTGGTTGTCCGAATCTCGCATTCGCAGACGCAAAACGCATGTGACACGCCATAGAAAGCTCACAACCGCCACCAAGTGCAAATCCGTTTACAGCGGCAATAATTGGTTTGTCAGATGCTTCAATTGCATCAAACACTACCTGACCGTATCGAGAAAAATCTGCACCGGTCTGGCCATCTCGCGAATGCAATTCAACAATATCTGCACCTGCAGCAAATGCTTTAGGACCGCTGCCGGTGATAATCATTATGTGGGCTGCACTGTCTTCAGAAAATGCCCTCACCGCCTCGCCAATTTCCTTTAGCACTTCGGCATTCAATGCGTTTAGCTTGTCTGGACGGTTGATAGTTAAGGTTGTGATGCCGGATTGAGTATCGAGAAGAAGAGTGTTGTATGACATATTATCCTTCATGTGTTTTTGTGTGACAATGCAAGATACCAATACTGTACTTTCTTTTGACACGGTGCTTTTCTATATATGTTGTGCTTGGATGTTATCTGCACATAAACTGAGATAGACTAATGTTGATTGATGGTTCACACAACTGTAATAGCAGCCGCGTAGGTTTGTGGCGTGGCACAATACACATCAAACACAACGTGTTGAACCAGAGGATGCAGAGACTCCGCTTTTTGATATCGAGAACCATGCAAATGGCTCGTTTGCTTCTCTTGCTCATAGTCGCACTAACCAATTTCGCTTGTGCGAGAGAACCAGCTCCGCAAGTATTGTATTCACATGAGCATCGCGAGTCCATCAGTGTTCACAGTGTGTCGATCCCACTACAATCGTTTGAGCTCACTCCGGTATTGTCCAGAAATCAAGCACAGAGCTTGAGCGAACTGCCAAAGCTCGTTCAGCAGGTTGCGCAACATTCCGAAACACCAACACCCACCGTTGCAGTGAATGCGAGCTTTTGGTCTGCCAAGACATCCTTTCCTATTGGACCAACCGCTTTTAATGGCGAGTGGATTACAATAGATGCATACAAAACATGGAATTCGCTTGTACTAGAAAATTCTCAACCTAGTATTGCCCATATTCAACCCAATCTCACGCTGAGTGTGGGAGACAAGGACTACGCAATTCAATCTGTTAATGTGCGGAGAAACGACGATGATGTTGTTCTCTACAATCACTTTGCAGGAAGTAGTGTGCCGTGGTTGGATAGTGCGGGTGTTGGAGAGTTGTGGCAAGACAATGTTCGCAATGCCGGCAGTTCGTTTGGCGACAATTCGGAGCGGGAAACTGATAGTGTCACCTTTGTACAGCATAAGTCACGAGAGTTCTTTGAGCGTCAACAAGAAACCAGCACTCACAAAGTGCTCCTTCGGTACATAGGGCAACCAACTCTGCAGGGAGAAACCAAGGCCGTTTGTATGCGTGCCGGTTCTGGAGTATTTCAAGTAATGCCTGGGTACATGGTTGTATCGGGCACCTCGCTGACCCATGTAAATCCGGGAGATACACTTGTTCTACATTCTTCTACCGGAACCGACAAAGCAGGTATTACGGATATTGTGACTTCTACTCCCCGCCTCGTTCGCAATGGGCAAGCAAAACCGGAACCAGAAGCTGATGGCACAACGAGCAAAAGGTTTATCAATGGCGAAGTACCTCGAACTGCTTTTGGCTGGAATCGCTCGCGTGATACAGTATACTTTGTCTGCGTGACATCTTCGACACCTGGCGGTTACTATGGCGCTAGCTTGCAACAGCTCGCAGAAATAATGGTGGAGAAAGGCTGTTACAATGCTATCAACCTCGACGGAGGTGGCTCTACATGTATGGCAATTGACGGGGAACTCGTAACTTCGTACACGGGCAAACAACCGCGACGCATCTCAACAGCGCTCGCAGCACTGCCCATTGTGTCACCCAAACGAAGTGCTGAGAATAAGCCATGATGTCGATATCATTCAATAACACTGCAAAACTGTTCACGTTCATTCTGTCTTTCTGTGCCCTCATTTGTGCGTCTACCGTTTCAGGATTCGCCGAAGTGTCAATAAACGGTGTAGTTGAAGTTGAAGAGGGAATTCCAAACCAGCATGTCATTATTTCTATCTCACCTGTCTTCCAACATGGTGAGACGCGATTTGCCGAAGCCGAAGAATCAGGTGAGTTTTCCCTCAATTGTGAAGCGGAAGGAATATTCAAGGTTGTTGTAACTGCTCCGTTTGCGCAAGAAGCTGAGAGATTTGTGTATCTGGAAAAAGGAGAATCGGCTTCTGTTGAAGTGTATTTAGCGCGCATCGAGCCACCTGCGTACAACAATCGCGTTATGGTTTTCGGAAACTTCAACGATTACCGAGCACCTGGTTTGCTGTTGAAACGCAAAGAGAAACAGCGCTTTCAAGGGGTCGTGACAAGCGATTCTACGCTGCTAGAATATACATATCTGGTAGGTAGTACTCGCAAGAAAGACGCTGTTCCAGACCCCGCAGCAACGGATTATGTGTATCGTGATGATATCTGGTATTCTCGTAGAACAGTTACACCGGGAGATGTTGAGATAACTTGGGTGTTCCAAGAGAGGAATTCCGAGGACAAATCGGCAGCAGTGTCGCAGATCGTATGTCTTGACGAAAGTGTAGAAGAAAGATCCCTGTGGTTGCATACGGCGCGAGACTACGAGTCGAGACTAACACAAGCATATCGTGACTATAGTGTTGAAAATGGTTCTGCAGCAGGGTTTTCGATGGACTGGAAAGCTGATGTGCAACAGCTTGACAGTGCACTGCAAAGCAATCCGAGCGAGCCACTGCGACGAGTGCTTCTTGCAGCATACGCTGCACTTGCTGCGAATCAAGCCGCTGTTGAACTAGACACACTGCGAGTTGCACTTGACGTTGTGCCTCCACACTCAACTTTGTGGGGCATTCACCAATTCTCAAGCAATTTTGCTCTTTCTTCTGTCACTGACACAACTGCTAGAAATGAGTATCTACACCAATTCATTGATCAAACAAAGAGTGACAAAGTTGGTGCAGCCTTGATGTTTGCAGAACTCGTCGTGAATAGTGGCATTAACCCAGCCGGTGAGATTACCAAGCAATGGTACGACCGTTTGCTCTCTGAGTATCCCTCGAGTCAGTACTCCAGCATTGCTAAAAAGAACTATAACCCAGGTCGGAGTATCATCCGCGGCAAGCACGTACCGGCATTTGAAGTTGTAACATATCCCGACTCAACACGGACTATTACTGATTCAACCATGCTTGGAAAGGTGTACCTGATCGACTTCTGGGCTACATGGTGTGGCCCCTGTGTTGGCGAAATGCCCGTTTTGCACCAGGCGTGGGAAAAATATGGAAAGCAAGGGTTGGAAATGATAAGCATCAGCTTTGACCGCAAACAAGAAGACATGGAGCGTTTTATAAGCGGCAAATGGTCGATGCCTTGGACACACACATTTGTCTCGTATAAAGATCGCGCAAAGCTATCGCAAGATTTTGAAGTGAGTGGCATTCCCAAACCGGTGCTGGTAGACGAACATGGAATCATCATAGCCTCGGGATCAGAATTGAGAGGAGAAGGTTTGTTGCGAGTACTAGAATCTGTTTTTGAGCAAAACTAGTGTGGGTGATTGGTGACATACATGGGTGTTTGGATCAAGCGGAACGACTTGTGCAATTGATTCGCAGTCACACTGTTGCCTCAGCTCACAATGACCAGTTGTGTTTTGTTGGGGACCTTGTAGACCGTGGACCAGACTCGCGAGGAGTCATAGAGTTTGTTCGCAAAGAGGCAGAACACGGGGCAAGAGTAGTTGCGGGCAACCACGACGTAAATTTTGCAAGAGCCTGTATCCGCTGGGCGGGTGGGGGTGAAATACGAGAACGAAAGCAGGTGCTATTGAACGACCGTGCTCCAGAGCTTGCCACATGGTGGGGGCATGGAGGAGCAGAAACAATAGAAAGTTTTAGTAGCGGCGAAGAAGTTGAAATCAGCGCATCAGTTGTTGAATTTCTTCTCGCAATGCCGCTTGTGTATAGGCAACACACGACATGGGTAAGTCACGCGGTGGCTGATATTGCCAAGTTGACAACAGCATGGGAACATCGGATTACAGTGCGGGACATACTCAACGGCTCAGCAGAACATCTCGCAGAAATTTATACTGGCAGAGATGTAGAGGCCAAGCCGATTTTGAGCGATGGTGTACATGTTAGCGGACACACAACAGTGAAAGAGCCAGCATTCCACCGAAAGAAAACGGTATTGCAGCTCGACACAGCATGTGTCTACGGTGGTAAACTCACAGCTTGGAACAGTCGAACACGCGAGTTTTTGTCTGTAGAATAGCCGAGCACAACATATCACAGTACACGAGGATGAAACCAATGAAGCGACGAGAGTTTCTCTCTTCCGCCTTGTTAGCCGGTGCAGCATCGGCAGTTTCTGTTCCTTTCGCAACACGCCCAGCGCAGGCAAATTTGTACACTCCGCGCTACACTCCTGACCCACATCAGTGGCGGGACGACGAAGTGTACGTCACGTGGATCGGTCATGCGACCGTTCTCATCAAAATGTTTGGAACCGTCATACTAACAGACCCAGTCTTGGGAATGAAAGTAGGACCGGACTCCCTGTTTGGAACGATTGGGCCGCAGCGCTTCTCGCGTCCAGCTCTCGACCTCGACAGTCTTCCTAAGCCCGACATCGTTTTGCTCTCCCACGCGCACATGGATCACACAGACCTCCCCACACTGCAAGCCATAACCCAGCGCTGGCCGGGCCAAGTTCGAGTGGTATCCGCGTGGAACAACACCGACCTCGTAGGGGAGATGATGTGGAAGAGTGTAACTGAGTTAGACTGGAAGCAGAAAGAAGTGCTCGACGACGTGCAAATAATTGCACAAGAAGTGGTACACAATGGTTGGCGATATCCTTGGGAACGCGACAGGTTGGGCGGGTATGTTTCCTCCGGTCGTTCTTGCAATGCCTACATACTCCGCAGCAAAGGAGCGACAGTGGTGTTTGGAGGCGATACAGCTTACACACCAGCATTCTCAAACATCGATCAACGAGAGGTTGATGTCGCCATCATGCCCATTGGAGCATATGAAGGATTCAACGATGTTCATTGCAATCCTGTAGAAGCGCTGACGATGGCAGACGAGATGAATGCGCGTTACTTCGTACCCATGCACTGTTTGACCTTCTTTCTTGGCGATGAAGACGTGAACGAGCCGATGAGGCAACTTCGCTCCGCTCGCAGCTGTCACAACACAGAAGTCGTTATCTCGAATCTGGGACAGGAGTTTATGTTAATCTGAAGCTGAAACCAGCTCGATAATACATATGCGAATTTGAAAAATTGCTCGGTGTCAGATATCTTATCGACGCCTGAGGTGTGTCATGGCCCAGACACAACACCGAGCATACAATTGAAGAAAATCGCTTTAATAGCTGACGACCACCCAATTTATCTATCAGGACTTCACGCATTTCTGACAAATGGATTGGAGATGGAAGTGCACGAAGCCGGGAACTACAACGAACTAGTACAGCGGGTGCAGCAAACATCATACGCTCTTATCGTAATGGATTACGACATGCCGGCTGGTCGTTTCTTCGATGCATTGCAGCGCATACGAGACATGGACGCGGCAGTTCCCGTTCTTGTGAGTTCCGCAGTTAACGAGGTGGTATTTGCGCCGCGCATCATCAAGGCTGGCGCTGACGGATTTGTATCCAAACAAGCAGATCGTAGAACCATGCGCCGCGCAGTTCGTCGTGTTCTCGACGGAAGCCGGTACTTTAACCCCACCATTGCTGGCTTTGTGGCCGATGCACTCGACGATGTTGTAGATCACCCGCTCGACACGCTCTCACACCGCGAGTTCGAAATTTTTACTTGTGTTGCAAAGGGCGAAACCCTCAAGAGTATTTCACAACATCTCAATCTTTCGGACAAAACGATCTCCACATACAAACGCAGAATTTGTGATAAGCTGGAAATCACCAACACACAGGATATTGTCAAAAAGGCCATAGAATGGGAAGTCATCAAGTCTCCCGGAATGGAATAGTTGCACGAGCTGAATTTATTGCAATGTCGCACTTGGTACACCAGTAAAAGTTGTCGTATCTTTGCAGGATTTGTCCTTTTGAAACACAATAGCTGAGGGAACATGAAGCAGGCATTGTTGGCATTGGAAAATGGCACGGTCTTTACCGGAATTGCATTTGGCGACGAAAACGCAGAAGCGCAAGGGGAGGTGGTGTTTAACACTGCTATGACTGGGTATCAAGAAGCAATGACTGACCCGAGCTACAAAGGGCAAATTTTAACATTCACATACCCACACATTGGCAATACTGGCGTGAACTCATTCGACGTAGAGTCTGACTCTATTAAGGCCGAGGGCATTATTGTCAAAGAGGTTGCAAAAACGTATTCAAACTGGCGCGCAGAGAAGAGTCTTTCTGACTATCTCAAGGAAGAGGGGCGCATAGGTATTGAAGGCATTGACACGCGAGAGTTAGTGCGTGTGTTGCGTTCAGAAGGTGCAATGCGAGGCATTATCAGCGCAAGTGGAACTGCCGAAGAATTGGTAGAGCGCGCCAAGAATTTGCCTTCTATGGCGGGTCTCAATCTCGCGGACGTAGTAACAACAAAGAAAGCATACACATTCGAGCCAGTAGAGGGTGACGACCTACTTGCTGAAGCACCAGAAGTAAAAACGCGCTACAATGTTGCTGCCTTCGATTTTGGAATCAAGCGCAATATTCTGCGCAGATTGCATGCGCATGGCTGCAATGTTACGGTATATCCTGCATCAACGAGCGCAGAAGAAATTCTCGCTACAAACCCAGACGGCGTGTTTCTCTCAAACGGCCCTGGTGACCCTGAGCCATTGGAACAAGCACAGCAAACTATTCGCGACCTCATGGGCAAAAAGCCGATTTTTGGCATTTGTTTGGGGCATCAACTCATAGGATTGGCATGTGGCGCATCGTCGTACAAGCTCAAATTTGGTCACCGCGGTGCCAATCATCCAGTGAAAAACCTGCTGACTGGTGCAATAGAAATCACCTCTCAGAATCACGGATTTGCGATTGACTTAGACTCAATGCCGGACGAGCTCGAGCTCACGCATGTGAACCTCAACGACAATACCGTTTCTGGGCTCAGACACCGCACGGTTGACATGTTCTGCGTTCAGTATCACCCTGAGTCGAGTCCGGGCACACATGACTCCGAATATTTGTTCGCGCAATTTGTTGAAATGATGGCCGCGAAAAAAATATAGCAAAGCAATTGTTTTTAAATTCCTTCTTCGTATATTTGTCAGCTCTGCTTTAACGCAGGCTTGAATTGGGTAGGTACCGAAGTGGTTAAACGGGGCAGACTGTAAATCTGCTGGCTTCGCCTTCGGAGGTTCGAATCCTTCCCTGCCCACAGGAGGCTCCGATAATCGGAGTGAGCAAGACCCTTCTTCGGAAAGGGTTTTTTGTTCTGCCAAGCGGGAGTAACTCAACTGGTAGAGTCACAGCCTTCCAAGCTGTTGGTTGCGGGTTCGAGTCCCGTCTCCCGCTCTAGCCGGCTACTGTCGGTTCACGCTGATGTAGCTCAGGGGTAGAGCACTTCCTTGGTAAGGAAGAGGTCACGGGTTCAAATCCCGTCATCAGCTCACTGCATTAGCAGACATACGGGTGTAGCTCAATTGGTAGAGCGGCGGTCTCCAAAACCGTAGGCTGGGGGTTCAAGTCCTCTCGCCCGTGCAACAAAGTGCACTTAAATCGAGATCAACGCGATGATTGAAAAAATCAAAACATTTGCGGCTGAAGTGTCGCGGGAAATGAAAAAGGTTTCCTGGCCGACGAAAGAGCAACTCAAAGAATCAACAATGGTAACACTGGTGGCGACCACCATATTTACCTTATTTGTGTGGGCAATTGACTGGGTGATGCAAAACGCGATGAAGTTCGTGTTTGCTAGCTTCTAAACCGCAAGAGTTTTACGAGGCTCAGGGCACGACCGCTACGGGGGATCGGGTTGGGGGTGCCTCGGAATTACTGCACACTATCTAAGAAACAGATACTTACAGGATTGTAGACTATATGACTGGACAGCAACCCGAAGAACTAAAGTGGTATGCGCTCCGGACGTTTTCCGGCCACGAGCAGCGCGTAAAGCTCGCTCTAGAGGCTGAGATTAAGCGTTTAGATCTGCAAGATGTAATAACAGATATTCTCATTCCACAAGAAACTGTGTTTGAAGTTCGCAATGGCAAGCGTCGTACGCGTGTTAAGAACTTTTTGCCAGGATACATCATGGTGAACATGGTGATGAACAACCGCACGCGCGACATCATAACGAGCACGCCTGCGGTTATTAGTTTTGTGGGCACAAAGACGGAAGCAGTTCCATTGCAGAAAGCTGAAGTCGACAGGATTTTAGGACGCGTTGAAGAACGCAAAGACGTAGAGACAATTGAGAGTTCATTCTCTGTGGGCGACCCAGTTAAGGTTATTGACGGGCCGTTTTCCGGATTCTCTGGAGTTGTTAAAGAAGTTAACAACCAGAAACAGAAAATGAAGGTGGAAGTCGGCATTCTCGGGCGCAAAACGCCGGTTGAGCTCGACTTTACGCAAATCGAGATGGAAGCGTAACGGCTTTCGTACGGAACCTGCGCCCCGCCACTGGTAGCGGATGGATAGCAGGGAGATCAAGAGATCACAACACTTTTAACACAATTCGGTAGAACGATGGCTAAGAAACTAGAAGGTTCTTTTAAGCTGCAGATTCCAGGTGGTCAAGCCACAATGGCTCCGCCGGTAGGTCCGGCATTCGGTCAGCGCGGTCTGAACGGTATGGAATTCGTTAAGCAGTTTAATGCCAAGACGTCAAAAGACAACGGGCAAATCATCCCTGTCATAGTATCGTGGTACTCTGACAAATCATTCTCGATGGAGCTTAAATCGCCGCCAGCCGCGGTATTGATTAAGCAAGCTGCTAACCTCAAAAGTGGGTCTGCAGAACCAAACCGCAACAAGGTTGGCTCTGTTACACGTGAGCAGCTCGAGGAAATTGCGAAAGTGAAAATGAATGATTTGAACTGCACTTCAATGGATAGTGCTGTTAGCATGCTCGCAGGAACAGCTCGCGCCATGGGCGTAACTGTTGACGGTTGATCCCCCAACTTTTTGAATGAACACAACAAGAGATAAGTGCTATGAAGCGCAGTAAAAGATTTAGTAATGTAGCGTCGTCTATCGAGCGCCACAAAGAATACTCTCTCGAAGAGGCAGTTTCTTTGGTGAAGAAATCTGCTACAGCCAAGTTCGATGAATCATTTGAAATATCGATGTGGCTGGGTGTAGACCCACGTAAAGCAGACCAGATTGTACGCGGTACAGTATCCCTCCCTCACGGAACAGGTAAGTCTGTTCGCGTTCTCGTATTCGCAAAAGCTCCATTGGACCAAGCCGCTAAAGACGCCGGTGCGGACTATGTTGGTATGGACGAATACGCAGACAAGATTATGGGCGGTTGGACTGATGTTGACGTTGTTATTGCAACTCCTGATACAATGGGTGTTGTAGGTAAACTCGGTCGTATTCTCGGACCACGCGGCTTGATGCCGAACCCGAAAAGCGGCACAGTTACTATGGACGTTGCCAAGGCGGTTCAGGAAGTGAAGGCCGGTAAGATTGAATATCGCGTAGACAAAGGCGGAAATATCCATGCAGCCGTAGGTAAATGTTCATTTACTGAAGAGCAATTGCAGGAAAACGCTCGCCTGTTCGTCAACAGCATTCTCAGAGCGAAGCCATCGGCAGCGAAGGGCAAGTATGTGAAGAACATCAGCTTCTCTTCGACTATGGGCCCTGGCGTACGCGTAGCAGAATCATCTGTGTCGTAACGACACTTGAAGGTTAGCAGCGAGACCCAAGTGGAAACTCGCTTAAATTAGGCTTCTATTACTTTTTATATATGTGGCAGTAAGGCTGATCTCTCGAAAACTTCGGGCTATTACGCACTCGTCAGCCCAACTACCACACAACAATGTTGTTTGCATGCTTCCGCGTATGCAACAGCGCAATTTACAGGCGGATAATGATTGACAAGGCTGGAAAAGAAGAGCTTATAGCCGAATTGGTCGACAAAATCGAACGTGCCGCTTCATTTTACCTGGTTGATTTTACAGGTTTAAGTGTTGCCGATACGAATGCTGTCCGTGCTGAGTTTTCTGATGCAGAATGTGAAATGAAAGTGGCGAAAAACACTCTCATTCGCATAGCACTTGAGCGCTCTGAGAAATTTGATGTTGCTCCTGAGCACCTCAAAGGTCAGACTGCTGTAGTTGTAGCTTACGACAATCCAATCGCTCCGGCGAAGATTATCAAAAAGGTATATGACAAGCAAGAAAAACTTGGACTCAAGCTCGCCATCGTTGAAGGTCAAACCTTCACTGGTGATCAGCTTAACGCAGTAGCATCGTTGCCAACACGTGAAGATATGATTGCAGGTATCGTTGGTAGCCTCGGCTCGCCGGTATCTGGTATCGTTGGTGCCGTTAACGGCGTCATTCGCGACCTTAGCTCGGTTATTGAAGAAGTCGCCAAAAAGCGCGATGCAGCTTAAACTCACGTGAGTTTGGCTCATTAACAACAAAAAAAGAATACTACACTTTTAAGATTATTTATTGGAGATTCAGAAATGTCTGAAATCGTAGAAGAATTGTTCGAGAAGATCAGCGGTCTTACTCTTATGGAAGCTTCCGAGCTCAAAACAAAGCTCGAGGATGAGTTTGGCGTAACAGCGGCTGCTCCTGTAATGATGGGTGCGATGCCAGGTGCTGCAGATGGCGCAGCGGCAGAAGAGCAAACTGAATTCAACGTTGAGTTGACTGAAGTTGGCGCAAACAAAATCAATGTTATCAAAGCAGTTCGCGAACTCCTCGGCCTCGGTCTTAAAGAAGCTAAGGAAGTTGTTGACGGCGCACCAGCAATGGTTAAAGAAGGCGTTGAAAAAGCAGAAGCTGACGATATCAAGAAGAAGCTCGAAGAAGCAGGTGCAAAAGTTACTGTTAAGTAATTATACTGTAGAAAAGAGTGATCGGGCAACCATCCTTGAGGTGGTTGCCCTTTTGTAGTTTGAAGTCGCTTATGCGGCATAGCTTGTTGTGACGCATCGCGTACAAAAGTACGATGCACATTTTCGGTCAACCCACAGATACACAGATATGTGGAGGTAACCCTTGAGTACACATCAGAATGGATCAGCAAACGACGACTTGTCTTACATTCGTAAGCGCGTAACATTTGCCGATTTTTCCGCAAATATAGAACCACCAGATTTGCTTAGCGTTCAGCTGAGTGCGTATGAAGACTTTTTGCAATCAGACCTCGCAGTAGAAGAGAGATTGCCAATTGGACTTCAAGGTGCGTTCGACATCAATTTCCCGATCACCGATGCTCGTGAAATCTATGAATTGGAATTTCTCGACTATGTCGTCGAGCGTCCAAAATACACTGAGCAGGAATGTCGCGAGCGCGAATTGACGTTTTCACGTCCGCTGAAAGCACAACTCCGTCTTTCTTCAAAGGCTGATCCGAAGTCTGAAGACTTTATTGAAACAATCGAACAACTCGTTTATCTCGGCAACCTTCCAGCGATGACACCTCGCGGTACGTTCATCATCAATGGTGCTGAGCGCGTAGTTGTTTCCCAATTGCACCGTTCGCCTGGTGTATTTTTCAACGATGCAATTCATCCAAATGGAACGCGCGTTTATTCTGCGCGAATTATTCCATTCCGCGGCTCATGGGTTGAATTCTCTACGGACATACACAGCGTTATGTATGTGTATATCGACCGTAAGAAAAAGTTCCCAGTGACGATGCTTTTGCGCGCCATTGGATTTTCTTCTGATGAAGAAATTTTGGACCTCTTCGAACTCACAGAAGAAGTTCCAGCAAAGAAGTTTAAAGACGACATGTTAGAACGTCGTGTCGCCGCAGATGTTATCGATATGACAACAGGAGAAATTATCGCGAGTCGCGATACTCTTGTTGATGAAGACCTTCTTGAAGCTGTTAAGGCTGCGAAAGGTGTGAAATCAGTAAAGATGTTTAAGTATACATCTGCCAACGAAGAACCTGTCATCGCGAAAACATTGGCGAAAGACACTAGTCGTACGCGCGAAGATGCACTTGAAGGCATCTATCGTCAATTGCGATCTGGTGAAGCGCCTGACTTAGAAACCGCACAGGCTCTTATCGATAAATTGTTCTTCAATCCTAAGCGCTACGACCTCGGCAATGTTGGTCGTTACCGTATCAATGACAAGCTTGGATTGGAAGTTCCAGCGGATACCACAACGCTCACGAACGAAGATATCGTAGCTATTGTGAAGTATCTGATTGAATTGAAAGATGGTAAAAAAGGTGTCGATGATATCGACCACTTGGGCAACCGCCGTATTCGTACGGTTGGTGAGCAGTTGTCTTCTCAGTTCAATGTTGGTCTTGCCCGTATGGCTCGCACCATCAAAGAGCGATTGAATATTCACGATAGTGAATCTCTGACACCTGCAGATGTTGTGAATGCTCGCACCATCTCATCTGTTGTCAACCAGTTCTTTGGAACAAATCAGCTGTCTCAGTTCATGGACCAAACCAACCCATTGAGCGAAATGACGCACAAACGTCGTTTGTCTGCACTTGGGCCTGGTGGTTTGACTCGTGAACGCGCTGGTTTTGAGGTTCGTGACGTTCACTACACGCACTATGGTCGCCTTTGTCCGATTGAAACGCCTGAAGGTCCAAACATTGGTTTGATTTCTTCATTGGCGATTCACGCACAAATCGATGAATTCGGTTTCATTGAAACACCATACCGCAAGGTTGTTGACGGTGTTGTGACAGATGAATTTGTGTTCTTGCGCGCAGATCGCGAAGAGAACAAGATTGTTTGTCCTGCCTCTACAATGATTGGAGAGGGCAACAGGCTAACTGGTGAACGTGTTAAGGCTCGTCGATCAGGTGACTTCGTGGTGGTTTCGCCAGAAGAAGTTGAGTTGATGGACGTTTCTACAAACCAGATTGCCAGTGTGGCTGCCTCGCTTATTCCGTTCTTGGAACACGACGATGCCAACCGTGCTTTGATGGGCTCGAACATGCAGCGCCAAGCTGTGCCGTTGTTGAGACCCAAAGCACCAGTTGTTGGTACTGGAATGGAGCGCCGCGTTGCACGCGATTCACGCGCTATTATTTCTGCGGAAGGACCTGGTGAAGTTGTTTATGTAAGCGCAAACAAAATCACAGTAAAGTACGACGACGTGCTTTCTACAGATGAGCGCCTCATTACATATGATGTGAAAGAAGAGGTTGATTACCACCTCACGAAATTCTATCACACGAACCAAGGTACGTGCTTAAACCACCGCCCAATCGTCAAAGTTGGTCAAAGAGTGGCGAAAGGATCTCCTCTTGTAGATTCTTCATCTACAGAAAACGGCGAACTCGGTTTGGGACGCAATGTTCTTGTTGCTTTCATGCCTTGGAGCGGATACAACTTTGAAGATGCGATTGTGGTTTCTGAGCGACTCGTTGCGGAAGACGTTTTCACATCTATTCACATCGAAGAATACTCGTTGCAAGTTCGCGACACCAAGCGCGGTGAAGAAGAACTTACGCGCGAGATCCCTAACGTGTCTGAAGAAGCAACTAAAGATTTAGATGAAAATGGTATCATCAGAATTGGTGCAAGAATCAAGGAAGGAGATATCATTATTGGTAAGATTACACCAAAAGGCGAATCTGATCCTACTCCTGAAGAGAAGTTATTACGTGCTATCTTTGGTGATAAAGCAGGTGACGTAAAAGATGCTTCATTGAAAGCACCTCCAGGATTGAAAGGTGTCGTTATTAACACCAGATTGTTTACGCGTCGCAATGTTTCTAAAGAAGCAGACATTCGCAAGAAAGAGAAAGACCGTCAGGCAAAACTCGATGTCTCTGAAAAGGAATTGTTGCGCGAGCACGATCTTGATACAGCAAAGCGCGTAGGTCAACTTCTCGACGGCCAAAAAGTTGTGGGTGGCATCCGTCATCGCGACGGTACAATTGTGTTCCACGACGGTGTAACGCTCAAGAAAGACGATCTCATTGAAGCAGTTGAAAACTACTCGTTGCGTCTGTTGGAATTGGATCGCGAAACAGTGTCGCTTGAAGAAGAAGACAAGTGGAAACTGTTCTCGAATCTCGCTCGCAACTACCGTCGCAAGTACAACCGCATCAAAGAAGATATTCAGATTGAGCGCAATAAAGTTATCACTGGCGATGAGCTACAACCAGGCATCATGAAAATGGCCAAGGTGTATGTAGCCAAAAAGCGCAAGCTACAAGTTGGTGATAAGATGGCTGGTCGTCACGGTAACAAGGGTATTGTTGCCAAGATTGTACCTGCAGAAGATATGCCGTTCTTGCCAGATGGAACTCCGGTTGACTTGGTTCTCAACCCGCTTGGTGTACCATCGCGTATGAACCTTGGACAGTTGTATGAAACTGCTTTGGGTTGGGCTGGTAAGGAGCTTGGACTTCACTTTGCATCACCAATTTTTGATGGTG
>JAUHYX010000025.1 GCA_030426285.1 bacterium | reverse complement strand
ACTGTCGCGCCTGTGGCGTTGTCATGTCCTCCGAAGAAAAGTCGCAATGGCTGGTTGCAAGCATGCGCGCCAATGACAAACGCGGGCTGGATACCGGCCAGGTTGTAGCGATAAATGACTCCCTCATTGGTCAGGCTATTTCAACTGGTGAATTGCGGCAATACAAAGACTTGCACAGCGGTACTGTGGCGGTGTGTTCTACAGAGTACCCTGAAGGATCTGTGTACACATTCATTCCATTGGTAACGGCAACACGCTGTTATGGAGCCGTGTTCATTGAAAATTCCTCTCCTACCTCGCTGGCCGAACAAGACCTGAAAATTCTTGAACTCGTAGGTAGAATTGGTGGGGATATACTCGAGCAGACACGTGTCAATCAGTTGCTTGAGGGTCACTCAATGGTCGAAGAGAACACCGGCATTCCAAACAGACACACTTTTGAGGCGCGTCTCTCAGAAGAGTATGCGCGTGCTACAGACCACGAAATGACAATGTCCCTAGCGCTTATCAAAATTGATCAGTACGGAACTTATGCCGGCAATGTCGTGGTTGAGCAATGTATTGAAGAAGCCGTTGTTGAGATGATTCGCGGCAGCCTTAGAGTGTACGACGTTCTTGGTCGTTTTGACGACAACTGCTTTGGTATTATACTGGTGCGTAAGAACGGACAGGAAGCTAGACTGTGGGCCGAGCAGGTACGCAATCACGTAGCAACAACACGCATCCCAGTTCACGGCAAGGACTACACCGTTACCGTGAGTATTGGAGTGTCCGAATACACCACGCAACCTTCTGTTCAAGAGCTATATGTTGACGCACAAGAGGCACTAAAGCACGCGTCTGCAAAAGCAAACAACGTATCCCTATTTAGCTAACATGCCTGAACTACGCGACAAGATCATAGAACTCCTGCAAGGAGCATATCCCGACTTTTTGCGGCTGAACCAATTGGCCGTTCAGCTCGGCATATACAGCGACACAAAAGAGTATGAGCAACTGCGCACGGCCCTTGATGACATGGTCACGGAAGGATTGCTTAACCGTTCTTCACGCAGAAGATATTCGTTGGCGGGAACTGACGAATCTGTGTTTCAAGGAGAGCTTACGATTCGCAATTTTTCGGGTGTCGTACATACCTCCAACCCACAGGTACCGGTAATAAATGTCAAGCGCGCACATTTGCACACAGCGCTCAATGGTGACACGGTTGAAGTGCAGCTACACAGTTTTGATCGCAAGAACAGGGCTAGTGGCGAAATATCAAAAGTGATTGAGCGAAAAACATCGCAGTTCTCCGGCAAGATTGATCACGACGGCGACTTCTATTTTCTGGTTCCAAATGATGAGAAGATTCACGTTGATTTCTTGATACATCCGAAGAATCTCAATAAGGCAGGTGCTGACGACAAAGTGATTGTTGAGCTGGTGCGCTGGGACGACCCGTTCAAGAGTCCTGAAGCACGCGTCATTGACATTATCGGAGTTGCTGGCGACCCTGGTGTTGAGTATGAATCTATCGCTCGTGAATTTCACCTCACACCGGAGTTTCCACGAGACGTTGAGCGAGAACTCAAACAGTTTCCAACGCGCTTTCCGGCTTCTGAGTACAAACTTCGCAAGGATTGCCGCGAGCTCGACATTGTCACCATTGACCCCGACGACGCGCGGGACTTTGATGACGCGCTCTCACTGGAGTGGCTCGACAATGGCAATGCGCGCTTAGGCGTACATATCGCCGATGTGTCATACTATGTTCAAGCCGGTACAAAGCTCGACCAAGAAGCGGCCAAGCGCGGGAACAGTACATATCTCGTCAACGGGGTGATCCCCATGTTGCCCGAACTATTGAGTAACAATCTGTGCTCATTGGTGCCTAATCGCGTGCGACCTGCCTACAGCGTGTTTATCGAAATAACGCCGCGAGGAGCGATCAAGGGGTACAACATTACTGAAACGGTGATCAAGAGCAAGCAGCGTTTTACATACGGTCAAGCCCAAGATATCATCGAAGGCAACGACACCAAGCACAAGTTCAAAAACCTGATACTTGAATTGCACAAGGTAGCCACACTCTTGCGTAAGAAGCGCGTTCGCGAAGGCGGCATTGAGTTTGAGACATCTGAGGTGCGTTTTAAGCTTGACGACAACAATATTCCCATCTCAGCCGAGCTCAAGTCTCGCACGGATGCAACATCACTGGTTGAAGAGTGCATGTTACTTGCCAACAGGACCGTTGCCAAGCACATTGAAACAATCTCGCCCAAGAAAAATGGTAAACGGAACATGTTGCCGTTTGTGTATCGCGTGCACGACACACCAGATCCCGAGCGCATCGAGGCGGCTATTGAACTCATTCGTGCCTATGGAGTGGATGTTCCGAGTGGTGAGGTAACCACACATGTACTCAACTCAATCATCGAGCAGGTACACGACAAACCTGAGAAAAATGTAATCAACCAAGTGTTGTTGCGGAGTATGGCAAAAGCCGTGTACCACACATACAACACCGGACACTACGGTTTGGGCTTTTCACACTACGCGCACTTCACATCGCCGATACGCCGTTATCCCGACTTACTCGTGCACAGAGCGTTAAAAGAATATGCCGATGAGATTCCAGACGGCAATCGTGTTTCATACCTCAAGGCTGTGTACGACGCAGCGGCACACCATTGCTCTGCAACAGAACGCAATAGTGTTGACGCCGAGAGAGCATCATCAAAACTCGCACAAGCGACCATGGTGCGCGACAAAGTTGGCGAGGAGTGTTTTGGCATTGTTACCGGCGTAGCTAGTTTTGGATTGTTTGTTCAGCTGGACAATTACTATGCTGAAGGACTCGTGAAACTGCGCGACCTCAATGACGACTATTACTATTTCGATGAGCGCAAATTGTCGCTTGTAGGCCGACGCAAAGGTACGTTGTTGCGCATGGGTACGCGCGTGAAAGTTCAGATTGCGGCTGTAAAGGTAGAAAAGCGTGAAATTGATTTCTTGTATCTCGGACTTGAGAATCCACCTACCGAAGAAGAACAACAGCAGTTTCAAAAAGCCAAAGAGTTAGCCGCTACTCTCTCGAAAAAGAAGCATAAGAAGAAGCGTAAGCGGTAAGTTTCATTCGCGACACTTTGATGCCAGTACGTGTATATTCTGGAATTTCGGCAATATACACGGGAACCATGAAACTGGGTAGTCTTTGCGCCACGCTAGCCTTGATGTCCTCCTCATTGAGTTCACCATCAACTGAAACAAAAGCCATTGGTCGTTGACCAAATTCGGCACTTTCGATAGGCACAACATACGCTTCGTGAACATTCTCACATTGCAGCAATGCCCCTTCAACAGTCTCTGCGTGTATATTCTCCCCTCCACTGATGAACATATTGTCTTTGCGACCAATCACCTGTACGCGTCCATGTTCTACCGTCCCAACATCACCTGTACAGTGTCTTTTGATAGCAGTGAAGTTATGTTGTTCATCGAGAAACATCCCAAGTGACGGCGACTCCAATACCAGCTCCGTATTTTGAACAGACAGTGAGTATCCCTCAAGTGGCTCTGCTGACAAATCCTTTGCCGTACTTAATCTTGACGTTGCGACCTGACTAGCCGCTTCGGTACAGCCGTACGTAACAAACACAGGGACATTCGCCTCCAAAGCACGGGTAGCAAGCGACTTACTCAGCGGTGCTCCGCCCACCAGAACACATGTAGCTTGAGCTAGTCTTGCACGACTTTTCTCATTCGCCATTAGTCGGTACAACTGTGTTGGCACCAGCGAAATATGTGTAAACTCAGTGTCAGCAACTGCTTGCTCGAAAGGCAAATCTTGCGGCGGCAACGCTATTGTGCCACCTCCAACTACCGCTCGCATCACTATTGACAAACCGCCTACGTGATATACCGGCAATGTGTGTAACCACACATCACCTTTGCTAAAACCTACACGTTTATTACTCGCTAGGGCAGAATGCATGTGATTAGCCCATGTATGTAAAATGGCTTTTGGCTTACCTTCTGAACCACTAGAAAACACGATAGTTCGAAAAGAGTCATCAGTAGGCATAGCTTCAACAACTTCACGCACGGCATTTGCAGCAGTCAGTTGCTGTTGCTCTGACCAGCGCAAATGCGGCAATATCAATGTGTCACCTTCCGACATTATAGCAACCAAACCAGCAATTGCGGAAGCTGAAGGCTGCGCGAGAAACACACTTACGAGTGGACTCTCGAATTCAGATGGGTCAGCGAGACAATCCGTAGCGGACAAGGCAACATTTCCCGCTCGTATAAGCTCTCCCGTATGCGATTGCAGGAACTCGTTAAAGGTCTTGATGGTCTTAGTGGACTCGGTGTTCACAGTGTTGCCTTTGCCAATGTGTTCACAAAATTTTCGATGTCTGTACCGCTAATGTACAACATTCCGGGCTGCATCAATGTAGGCAAATCCAGCACTTCACTGCGCACATGGTTGAGTGTATCATATCCATGCGCCGAATCCTGTAAGGAATTCGCCAATAACAGCTCCATGGAAGCCGCTACAGGAGAGGTAAACACATTCGACAATGTTACTTGTTTGTTGGATGCCAGTGCACGTTGCTTTAGCTCATAGCTCGTATTAAAACCAAGTAATGTCGGCTTGATGACAATGGCTTCCAAAGACGGCAAATTGAAGACGGCTTCAGATCGAACATTGCGCAGCGACTCATCAATGGCCCATGGAACAAATGTACGGCTAGCTAACTCACCAATTTCACGCAAATTCTTGAGTGGTTCTTCGATATATTCGAGGCTTAGCTGCGAAACGGACTCACAAAACACAGTAGCTTGGTCACAGCTCCATGCCTGATTTGCATCTACGCGCAAGGCGGTGGAGCTGTTTAACATAGAGGCAATCTCGCGAACAATGGCAGCATCTTTTTCGGGTGAGAGTTGACCGACCTTCACCTTGAGTGCCTTCACACCTTTGTCGCGCATTGCTTCGACTTTCTCCATCACCAAAGGATCGTTGGCTTGTACCAAACCATTGAGATGAACTGTTGTTGGATAAAGAGAACCACTAGGATTCTCAGCTTGTGTGTTGAGCAAGTACAGAGCGCTCTCGAGTGCAAAGCGCACTGAGGGAAGCAAGGAATCTCGTTCAGGAAGTATGGCCAAACCGCGATTGAATGGTATTTCGCGGTCAAACAAGTACGAAGGCAAATTCCTCAGTTGTTGTTCGACTTCTGCCGAAGTCTCGACGCTAAAACCATTCAACGGCGACGCCTCGCTCCAAACTCTCCCACAATTTGTCTCAACAGCCACAACAAACACCACGCGCTCCCGAATAGCTCCAGAACGAAGCACAAGCGGACGCACCAGCGGCAGCAACAGCTTCTTATATGTTATTGAGTGTATTCTCACAAGACGTTAGTTTTCATTCCGAGATTGACATTTGCGTGCAACGAGCCAAATTACGAGAATTTGGCGAGAGAAGGGACGGAAAGGACGGAAAGGACGGAATGGACGGAATGGACGGAATGGACAGAATGGACAGAAGGGACAGAAGGGACAGAAGGGACAGAGAGCCAATGTAGGTTGTTTGTGTTTTTTGTATTGTGCTTTTTTTTGCACCAGTGAGGGAATATTCTCGTTCCTTGGGCTTTAAAATGCGTAGAGACGGGGCATGCCCCGTCTCTACATCAAATGTTGCTATTTCCTGTCGACTACGGTTGTCGCGGAAACTTGTTGAATTCTGGTTTGCGCTTTTCAAGGAAGGCGTTTTTGCCTTCCTGGCCTTCTTCGGTCATGTAGTACAAAAGTGTGGCATTGCCAGCGAGTTCTTGTATTCCGGCCTGTCCGTCAGTGTCGGCATTAAATGCAGACTTCAAACAACGCAATGCCAGTGGTGACTTCTCTAACATTTCGCGGCACCATTGAACCGTTTCGGCTTCCAATTGTTCATATGGTACAACGGTGTTGACCATGCCCATTTCATATGCCTCTTGAGCGGTGTATTGACGGCACAAATACCAAATTTCGCGAGCGCGTTTTTGTCCGACCATGCGGGCGAGGTAGCTAGCGCCGTAACCACCATCAAATGAGCCAACTTTAGGGCCGGTTTGACCGAAAATGGCATTGTCAGCAGCGATGGTCATGTCACACATCACGTGTAGAACATGTCCACCACCGATCGCATACCCGGCAACCATGGCAACAACTGGCTTAGGACAAGAACGAATGTCGCGCTGAAAATCGAGAACATTCAGGCGGTGTTGGCCACTGCTCGAGTCCTCATATCCCGCGTTTCCGCGAATACGTTGATCGCCTCCAGAACAGAATGCTTTTTCGCCTTCGCCGGTGAGAATGATCACGCCAACTTCTGAGTCCATTCGCGCGTCGGAAAGCGCGTGTATCATTTCGTCGACAGTGAGCGGGCGAAATGCATTGCGGACTTCGGGTCTATTGATCGTGATTTTGGCGATTCCTTCCGCCTTGTGGTATTTGATGTCGGTGTAGTCACCACACGCTTGCCAGTTAACAGCACTCATGTTTACTCGCTCCAAACAGATTCTACAATGTTCATGATGTTTTCTACAAAATAGTCAGGATCTTCCGAATGAACGTTATGGCTGGCGTTTTCAGCTACATGAACCACGACGCCGTGTTCTTGGTGTTCCTGTTGCGCAATGCGCACAAATTTTGTGTCTAACCTTCCAACGACCAACTCCACATAGCATTGTGTTTCACTAAGCGAAAGTTGCGGCTGATGTCCAAGGCCGACAGTACGCAGCGAAGCCGCGAGCAACGATGCATCCTGCTGAGAACGTTGCTGTAGCATGTTGTTAAAGCCAGGTTGATTTGACAGCGCTCCAAACAACGAATTGGCGTACCATGCTTCAAAAAAGGACTTTAGTTCTGCGGCTGTTGTGCAGAGGTCTAGTTTTCTTGCAATACGTTCGTCGGCTTCAATGCGCTGCAATCGCTCTTGATGACTCGATAAGCCAGGGTGTGACGACTCCAACAACATCCAATCAGCTTTTTGAGATGCAACGCGTTGCCAATACCTCGCGATACGTCCACCCATGCTGTAGCCCACAACACCGTATGTTTCAATTCTACGATTGTGGAGGAGTTGAGACAGAGATGCTGAGAGAGATACAAAACTCCTGTTGTCGCCAGCCATCTGCTCGGAAGGTGCGTGTAAGTCCGGAATAATACAGGTGTACTCTTGTCCCAATCGCCTTGCAATATCCAACCAATCTTGTGGACAGCCGGCAAAACCATGGAGAAAAACGATGTGTTTTGGTCCAGATCCGACAATCTCGAAAGGGATGTCTAAGGCTTCCCTGGTAAAACGGTTGAAGTCACGCGCCACCTGCATGTCTGCAAGCGATTCATCAGCACGCGTTTTGTGCTCTTGTACCCGGTCGGCAACCCCAAACGCAGCTGCAATTGCATTGACATCAATATTTGTGGGGGTGAGAAAGTACTTCTCAAACACATCGTGCTCACTTGCAATTGGTAGACGGTGAAAAATTCCACCTACATCGTTGTTGAGCACGCTCAAGTGCACATCTACGCCCGGCAAGCGCAAAAGCGACAAACTGTTGCAGTCGTGCAAGAATGCCATATCGCCAAGCACACAATTAACGGTAGTCTTTGTCGCAAACGATGCCCCACAGGCCGAAGCAATGGTTATGTCAATGCCACTGACGCCGCGATTGGCAAACACACGTGAATGCAAACTGCGTTCGAGCGCTTGTGCATAGCGTATTGTCATACTTGAGGCGAGCCATAACGCTCGATTGTCAGAACGGCACTGTTTTATACTCTTATGAACTGCTACAATTTCTGCTTGTGATCCTGCAGCAGCGACAACATCATTGACGAGATATGGCTCAACACTCCGACTGTACCTCATTCCATCAGGCGGATCTAATTCATGTGAATGCGGAAATTTGAATGCGCGGTGAATCTTCGTTTGATGCTGTATCACGCTGCGAAAAGGCGTGATATGGATGCATGTTTCTGCCTGGGAAAGAATTTCTCGCGTTGCCTCGCATTCAACAAACTTGCCGCCAATGTGCACAACCGTCCGCGGGAACTCAAAGCTGTGACGACTATGAGTTGCTAGCCATGCGTCCCAACGAATCTGCCACTCGGCGTCAACATGCATTGCTTCGTGGGCGGTTACATCGATATGAATCGGCCAGCCACTCAATGTAGACAAGATGCTACTAGCAATTTCTACCTGCTCTTTAGAGGCAAGTCGTCCGACTATCACTGCTCCATTCTCATTCTGTATCGACTTCAAGAACGGTATTGCACCCGGTTCTTTACTGGAGTACCAGCCGCGCTTGTACACCCAGTCAACGTCATGTTCTGTGCAATCACACCTTTGCAACAACATCTGAATTCGGTCAGTTGCTCCGGGTACATTCTGCGGCTCAAGTGGCTTCTCGAACTCAAGATTGATATGTACTGGACCGTACATAACATTGGGCAATATGGACACTAAGTGCTGGGCGTATTGTTGCGGCGAAGCAAACTCGCCCTCAGCCTTGGCATCTACCACGTATTCTCCATACAAACCATACTGATACATCGTCTGATTTGCACCCGTTCCGTGTAGGTACGCGGGTCTGTCAGCAGTAACCACAACCATGGGAATTTCATCTGTTGATGCTTCCACTATGGCCGGGAAATAATTTGCTGCAGCGCTACCGGAAGTACAAATCAAGGCAGCCGGTTTTCCTGCGGCGCGAGCATATCCCAAGGCAAAACCACCAGCAGCACGTTCGTCGTGAACAACCACCTTTTCAAACCGCGCATCGCGTGCAGCCAACACTGTGAGAGGCGTAGATCGCGAGCCTGGTGAGATGACGAGCATGCGACAATTGTGTCTGTACAGCAGCTCTAAAACAAGTAGTGCTTTTTCTGTGTTGGACATCAGGCTCGGCGTGCGTGCGTTGTGTGGCGTATAGTTCATATACCAATCACACTTTCGAGTTTTTGCTGAATTTCTTCCCACTCAGCATCGGGATCTGAATCGGCTACAATGCCCGCGCCAGTAAAAACATGTAGATAACTGTTTTGTAGCAATAGACTGCGAATTGCAACACAGTATTCAGCCGTAGAGCCAACATGCACACCTATGGTTCCAGCATACAACCCGCGCGGCCAACTCTCCAGACTCTCAATGTTACGCAACGCCCACTCGCGTTGTTTACCCAAAACAGCCGGTGTTGGATGCAATGCCTCTACGATTGCGCTGTCTGCTACATCCGGAAGCAATTGCGCATGAATACGAGTATATAAATGCTGAACCGAAGAGCTATCCAGAATGTCCGGTCCATCCTTCTCAACGCTACTTGTTATCGATTGCAATTGTTCACAGATATCCTCCGCAACGATCGCATGTTCATGAAGGTCTTTTGTACTAGTGAGAAGGCTGTTTCTCAGCAATTGTTCTTCTTCGGCAGTTTGCCCCTTCCTGCGCGTGCCAGCCACAGCTTCGGTGTGCAATTCTTGATCCTGCCTGAGGAACAAACGCTCAGGAGATGCAAAAGCAAACGCGCTGTCACCCGACTGAATCATCCCCGAATACCGTGTTTTTTTGGACAGCAGATGATGTACTACAGCTGTGATACTCGGAGCTTGGTCATAGGTTGCCTTGCGCGCAAACACAACTTTTGTATTCACCTCATCCATGGAGTCCGAAACCCGCTGGATCGCTTCACTCCAGCGCGAATACGACGGGGAAAACATCGGATCGCCAGGTAGATGTAATGTGTTGACGAGCTGTTCGCTTTCATACACCAACGAATCTGTTGGGACTAGGCGATCGACAGACGCCGAGGAACAAGCAAAGATGAATGCAGAGGCACCGCTAGAGACAATTCCAATTTCTGGCAGCACATATTTGTTGCGGGTAAACTCGTGCCAATGAATGCCAGCCGTAGTTTGCGGTGGCTGCAGCGAAGGAAATTCACATGCACGCCAAACAAACATGCCTTCAGGAATAGTCGTAGGGATGTCGTCCAGAGTACGGGCTTGTCCAAACCCTATACAAACGCCCTGTTCACGCGACGAGAACTGGAAGACAGGCAACGCAGCAAGTGAAACGAGCAGCAACGACACGTCACGAATACGAATGGGAGCCACCTCGATGTGTTCATCGAAAACATGCAACTCCACCGAGGGACCACATATCTTCGCATGCAATCTATGCGCAATTTCTGCCAACATGCTACAATATACGAATCATGCTAGCTCTACAGTAACGAGAGCAATTTTTCGAGGTCTGATGGTTCCAACGAAAGTGGTTCTAGCAGCTCGCGAATGCGCTCTGGAGACGGTGAGCTACTGTGGTTGGTTGGATTGCTGGAAGCTATGAGCATTGCGGCATGTAGAATGGCATCAGCGCGCGAAATGCCTTCGGTTCGCTGCTGTTGCTTCAGATACATATCACACAACACCAGCACAACCATAGCAGACAATACCGGGACAATGCGCGGACAGATACACGGATCGTGTCGGCCCTGTGTCGACATGGTCGTGTTCTCAAACTCCGTCGTAACAGTCTGCTGCTCTTTGCTCACACTGCTTGTAGGTTTCACCGCTACTCGCAGGACAATATCCGCACCACTACTTACACCTCCCAATATGCCTCCGGCATGATTTGAGAGAAACGTCGGTGAATTGTCTTCAACAATCATTTGATCATTGTTCTCAGATCCGTTGCGAAGAGTTGAGGCAAAGCCATCACCAAATTCGACCCCTTTGACTGCTCCAACAGACATCACAGCTCGCGCCAGTTCGGACTCAAGCTTTTCGTATACCGGTTCGCCCCATCCAACTGGGACATTTTGAACCACGATCTCAATCACACCGCCGACCGAGTCCCCCTGCTTGCGTGCTTCGTCTATACGCATCGCCATAGCGACTGCAGCTGTTGGATCTGGACAACGCACTGGGTTGAGTTCAACAGTTTCCCAGTTTCGCTCATTGGCAACCACGTCCGCAACCGCGACAGTACCTGCGTGTACAACAACATTTGAGGGGAGCAGTTGGCGGGCTACTGCACCTGCTGCAACTCGCATAGCGGTTTCCCGACCTGAAGCACGACCACCACCACGGTAGTCAAACATACCGTATTTCTGTAGCCATGTCCACGAGGCATGACCGGGACGAAATACATTCTTTATGGCTGAATAATCTCTGCTGCGTTGATCGGTGTTGTGAATAAGTATACACAGAGGTGCCCCGGTTGTTTTTCCTTCAAACACTCCGCTTACAACTTCACATTGATCCTGCTCAACGCGCTGCGTCGTAAGAGCGCTTTGTCCGGGCTTGCGTTTATCGAGTTCTTGTTGAATGGCATGCACGTCAATCTCAACACCGGACCTGACGCCATCGATCACAACCCCGATGAGCGGACCATGGCTCTCACCAAATGTCATGAATGAGAATGCCTCACCAAACCTATTCATACCCTTACAATTCCTCGCGATTCTCCATGGCACGCAATATTTTTCGTTCGACTTCATCGAGAGTATCTACAGACGTATTCACATACACGCTACTGTACTGCTCATACATTGGTACTCTGCGAGTGTAGTTTCTGAGAATATCTTGGTACAATGTGTCTTCTGAAAGTAGTGGACGAGAAGTATCGGAGGTCAAACGCTCATGAATATCGCTCATACCAGCGTCAACCCAAACGCCGAGAGAATCAGGCATTAGTGGTTCCATATTCTCATCACTTTCTACCACACCACCACCACAATCAACAATGCACTGTCGCCTATTGGCAATACTGAGCACATGACCGTGTTCCACCTTGCGAAATTCTTCCCAACCGTATAGCTCAACAATCTCGGCAATACTCATACCACAATCTTCTTGCAGTAGATCATCCGTTGATATCAATTCCCAACCCAATACGGTTGCCATGTGTTTACTCACAGTCGACTTACCAGCCCCGCGATACCCAATCACCACTAAACGCTGTATATCTGGATCAAGTTTTTCCATGTATATGCATCATCCTGTTGATGTGAGCTGTTCCAGGTGATCCCAAAATTCTGGATATGACTTTTGCACACACTGTGGTTGTTGAACGTACACATTGCCGCGATGCAACCCAGCTACGGCGGCAGCCATTGCAATACGGTGATCGCCATATGTGGCTACATCAGCACGTCTATCAGTACGATCCTGCACTGGTTCGATCGTCAAAACATTGCCATCAAAATCAGAACAACCACCTAGTACATGTACCATGTCCCGAATCGCTTGAATGCGATTCGATTCCTTGTGTTGCAAATGTTCAACACCCATAAATGTCGAACTACCCTGTGCAAAGACCGCAATTACAGCCAGAGTCGGAACGAGATCTGGAAAGTTTGTGCAGTCTGCATGTATACCATGTGTGATTCCATTGCCGGAACAAACCAAGACTCCATCTCGGTGTTGTACAGTCACAAATGGTTTAAGAATGTTCAATACAGCACTGTCTGCCTGGACAGATTCTACTGTGATATTTGGAATCGAAACAGTTCCTTGTGTCAAAGCTGCTGCGCACAACCAGTACGCAACGGAACTAAAATCGGGTTCAATATACACAGAAGAAGCACGAGAGTTGCAATCTCTTTTCACGCATTGCACATTGCTCGACTGTTCTATTCTGAATCCGAAATGTGCAAGTACTGTGTGTGTGAGCTGTGTGTATGGTTTCGAGGCGGCGGCACCGTTGGGCACAATTCTCAACGCAGGCTCAGTAGCGGCAAGCAAGAGCAATGCAGAATGAAACTGAGAGCTTTGCGTGACATCAATCTCAATGATATCGTCAACGCTGAGAGACTGCGGAGAGTGTATTATTGCCAGGACATCAGATTGTACCGGGTGACTTGGTTGAGATTGCACCCTGCAGCCCATTGAGTTGAGAGCATGAAATAATGGTTGCATTGGTCGCTGAGGTAAACGTCCCGCTCCGGTAAGCTTCCACTCTCCTGGCACACTTGCACATAAAGCACAGATGAGTCGAGCGGTGGTGCCAGATTCGCCAACAAAGACAGTAGCCGCACGTATCGGCGCTCTTTCATTTCCTCGCACCACGAGTTCGTGGGACTTCCAGTTCTGATGGACTGTATACCCCATCGCTGCAACTGCGTTCACCGTGCTGAGGACATCTTCAGACTCGGGTACATTGTGCAGTTCAACACGTTTGTTGAGCAAACAGGCGAGGATGATGTAGCGATGAGCTAGGCTTTTTGATCCATTGATGCAAACAGTTCCCGATACTCTACTGGCTGGAACGAGATATGATGTGTTGCTACTGGTCATCCGCGAAACACAATGAAATCAGTTCGTCGCGATCTACGCCTGAAGCGTCGGTCCCTGTGAACAATTCGAATTGTTTAACAGCTTGTTCAACAAACATTGCTTGACCACCTTGCCATACTATCCCACAATCCTCGGCTCTTGCGCGCAACGCAGTATGCGGATTGTACACGCAGTCGAACACATGGCGCGTTTGTTGAATGATGTCTACTGAAAAAGGAGACTCGTCAGCTGAATTCATCCCAACTGGCGTGGCATTGACCACAACATCATAGCTGTGATCGCAGACAGTATTCACGCCTAGTTCTATCGCAAATGCATCGGCTCGTTGTTGGTTACGACTATTGACAACAATATTTGCATATCCTAAGAATTTCAGAGCTTGAACTACAGAGCGTGCAGTTGATCCAGTTCCTTTCACCAACGCTGATTCACCCTGTGGAAGCAACGTTTGTAAAGCCAAGACATCTGTATTGTGCCCGCTCCAACCTTCGTTTGATTGCACAAGTGTATTTACATGCTCTGGCAATGACAATGCTTGCGCAACGTCTTGTTTCCACGGCATTGTCACTGAGACACCACGAAACAAGCTGAGGTCATGCTGCACAAAGTCCTCGATATCGCGCACCAACACAGGTATATACAAACCCCGACAATTGAAGCGATGCAGCAGTGTGTTGTGTAGTTTGAATCCCGGACTTTGCTGCACAGGGTTTCCAATCAATCCAAACAACACGGTACTAGCACATGCATCTTGAAGTCGGTAATGTGCAACTGCATCTTGTTCGCGAATTTGCCCCACCGCTACGGCGCTTTTCACATCATCGGTTACATATGTCCACACATTCCCATCAACTGCACCGAACAATCGAGTAGACTGATCTCCGCTCATACAGTGCACTGCATGTCTATACATGCCGAGATGCTCCGCATATCTTCGAAGTCTTGAACAAGTTGACATTGGATGTGGGATGTGTTCATCGAGTATGATTTTTAGCATTGAATGAGGAAATGTGGCTGAAACACGCTGCATAATTTCTCGGGCTTGTTCTTCGCTCTTCACATAATGAGCGGACACAACGAGACGTTGTTTCATGCCATGTGGCCACAAATGTGCATATGCCGGAAGTTCGTTGAAATCAATATCAACATAGTGTCCACCCCGAAGCGCTTCTTCTCTCAGTCGTTGTACCTCAGCAGCATCAAATTCACAATCAGCGTTGCGGATTGTAACAACACACTGTTTTTCGGGCAATGAGTTTGCCCAGGCGACGAGATCTGCATCTGGTTGAAAACACAGCTCTAACATGGAACTTTCGTGCGAAGGCAATTGCCCTGTGGAAGTGCTAGCGCCAATCAAGACACTCTTACACAACTTGAGCTTCGGAGTTGGAATCTCCAATGATTCGTAGGGCACTTCACGTACAACAGCTTTGCCATGTTTACCAAGCAACACGAGGCGATCAGTGCCTTGCAATCGTTTCTTGTCGGAACGCATTTTAGTCAACAGCGTCTCAGGTGCAAGCCTTGCAGCCGCAACTTCATGCAAGCCATAGTCATCAAGCAGTTCGACAATACGATTTGCTCTATCAGGTGCCAAACCTGCTAAGTGAATGCTCCAATGCAGCGCATACCGCATTCCTTCTGCAATGGCAAAACCGTGCCGAACACGAAAACCAGTAGCGGCTTCAATGGCATGTCCAACGGTGTGTCCAAAATTGAGAATGGCTCTTTTCGATTGATCGGATTCATCTTGCTCAACAATTTCCGCCTTGAGTTCACAGCAACGATGAATAATGCGCAAGAGTGGTTCTGCATCTATATCAGGGACGTTATGCCGATTCTCTTCAAGCGCTTCCCACAAAAACTTGTCCTGCGTTATCGCGGCCATTTTTATAACTTCGGCCCAGCCATTTGTGTGTTCAACTGCCGGCAAACTCTGTAGAAACTCAGTGGCAATAATCACACATACCGGTTGCACAATGGTGCCAAACACATTCTTTTGAGTCGCAGAATTCACACCATTTTTACCGCCAACTGCAGCATCAACCATGGCCAACAAACTGGTAGGCATCGTTACAACATCAATTCCTCGCATGTACACCGAGGCAACAAATCCGGCAATGTCTGTGGTAATTCCACCACCACAACCAACAACAACACTCGATCGGTCACATCCCGACTCCTGCATGTCTTGAAGAATTGTGGCAACAGTGTCTAAGGACTTATTTTCCTCTGTGGCCTGAATGACGTGAAACAGCACATCGGAATATTGTGTTTGGAGAAACTCGCGCACCTGAGTTTGCCATGAATTCCAGACATGTTCATCGACGATACAATACACGAGAGACGTGGACTCAGGAAGTTTGGAAGAGAGATAGGACGGATTGTCGGTGAGACGTGAACAACACAGAATGTGAGATTCTGATTGTTTACGAGTTGGTTTCAGTGTAAGACTCAGCATTGAGCCATCCATCGAGATGTTGCAGTTTGCCCATCAATTCACCAAATGCAGCTTCTGTAATAGTTTGTTCACTATCAGACCAAGAGTGATCTGGGTCGGGATGAACTTCAACCATTAGTCCTTGAGCACCAACACTCAACGCGGCCATACACAGTGGCTCAATGAGTTTGCGGTCGCCAGAACCATGTGACGGATCAACGATTATTGGTAAGTGCGAAGTATCGCGAATGAGAGGCACTATATTGAGATCGAGCATGTTGCGTGTATAATCTGCGAACGTGCGAACACCGCGCTCACAAAGCACAACGTCGCTATTCCCTTCACTGAGAATGTACTCCGCACTGAGCAAAAATTCACTGAGTTGGGCACTCATGCCGCGCTTCAGCATCACCGGTTTACCCGAACGGCCAACAGCCTTGAGCAACTTAAAGTTTTGCATATTGCGGCTGCCTACCTGCAGCATATCGGCATACGAAGCCACCATGTCGACATCACCTGCATCGAGAACTTCGGTTACGACAGGCAAGCCAACCGTATCGCCAGCCTTGCGCAGAAGTGCAAGGCCTTTTTCTTCCAATCCTTGGAACGAGTACGGACTTGTACGCGGCTTAAACGCTCCACCACGCAAAATGCTTGCGCCATGAGCCTTTACGATGTGAGCAGCCTTGAGAATTTGTTCCTCGCTCTCAACTGAGCACGGCCCTGCAATCATCATCAACCCTTCAGAACGGTCACCTACGCGAGCACTACCAACCTGAACTACGGTGTCGTCCTGATGATACGCTCTACTCACAAGTTCCCATGGTGTCGATGCATCTACGATACGTTCGATATAGGAATTGGCTTGTAGTTCACGCATCTGACCATTGATGTGGCCAGAAACTGCTCTCAATACTGGGTGGCCGTAACAATGCATTGAACGAACTCTGCAACCAGCATTATCCAGCAAGTGAACGATTTCATCGATCTTTGGCTGAGGTGTGTTTTTTGCGAACTCTACGAGCATGTAATTGCGCGTTTAATCCCAGTGGTTTGAACAAATACAAGGCAGTGTTTTAGGCTGCTTTTGTTGCGACTCTAGACGTACTAGAGTTGCAATCATTGCGCAAAATTACACAATTCAGAGCAATGTTGTGGCATGCTAAGCCAACACGAAAGAAACAAACTGGAGAAGCAGCTGTTTTTGCATGCAATTCAGCTGCCCAGCACTGTAGTAATGTCAACGTTTTTGGCGTACAGCGACTGTGTGTCGAGCAATGCTGCAGAGGCGATTCTGGTCGTCAATCATGCGAACTTGCCACACCTGCGTTGAGTTGCCAATGTGAAGCGGTGTTGCAGTGCCAAAGATCATACCTGAATCAGCTGATCGGACATGATTTGCATTAATTTCAAGACCGAGTGCAATGTGATCTCGTGAGACACACAGGGCAGCTGCCGCACTTCCCAGTGTTTCAGCGAGGGCCACATACGCACCTCCGTGAACGACTCCGAACGGCTGCACTGTTCTTTTGTCTACCGGCATTGTGCCGCACAAAGAATCATGTGAATACTCGGTAAATTCGATGCCAAGCGTGTGTACCAATGTCTCAGCGCACATGGCGTTGAGACGTTGGATGTTTGGCTCCGTATGCCAAATTGCCATGTTGATTTCCTTATCTGATGATGTTTAGCGGCATGGTAAATTGCCGTCCCTGCACCTTAACCATCACAAGATACGAACCACTGCGTCGATAGAGGCCGTGGACACTGTGAAAACCTGCTTGACGCATTTTTTTGTCGATTGTAGCCACATGCGCGCCCCGCATATCAAAAAGCTTAGCCTCGCAGTAGGCGGCTCGTTTCAACTCAAAGTCGACCGAGAACGAACCGCGAGATGGATTAGGGCTGACAAAAAACGGATTGTTGCGTCTCGGTTCCAACACAGAAGTGCTTGGTGGTGGATTGAGTATGCCGAGATGCACAAACTCCTTGCCGAGCACATCTACTACTTCATCGGTTGTAGCTCCAAACCACGTCTCCAACACTTCGGCGTAAATGCGCCGATAATCGTGCTGGTATTGCACATCGTTGTTGCTGTTCAAATTCTCCAGATCTGGGTTTTCGCCATACACACCACCGCGCACATTGTTGCCCCACACGAATTGCACTGATGCTGCGCCGTGGTCGGTACCGCGACTGCCATTTTCCTGTGGGCGCCGTCCGAATTCAGAGACTGTTAAGCCAATCACTTTTTCGGCAAATCCTTGTTGCAATGCATCAACTTGAAACAAACTAATGGCTTCGGTGAGTTGCCTTAGCAAATTGGGGTGCAAGCCCTGAAAGTCATCACCCTGCTGATTCACGTGGTTGTCAAACCCGCCCATCGAGAGCATGAATACCTTTGTTTTCAGGCCGCCGGACATCAACCGAGCAACAAGTCGCATCTGCTGCGCAAAACCGTCTGGATACTCAACCGTGTTGCTACCATTGTCAAAGGCGGCTTCTACAACATCTGCATATTCTTGTGAATCGAGAGCGATTTGTCGCACAAAATTGAACTCGCGTTCGTACGCATTCACACCTGCCATAGCAGCTTCATCGGGAGTGAGCCCCGAGCCAAGTTCCAAAAATTCTTCAGGATCGGTGATGGCAATTCCCATGTCGCCTTTGCGCGAACGCAACATCTTCGACAAAACGCCGCCTACCTGAAGTGAGAGTGGGTAGTCTGGTGTGCTCTGAGGAAAGTCTGGCAATTGATTGGCAAAAAACTTGCCAACCCATCCCTCTTGCAGCTGCAGATTCGGATCGTTGGAAATTGTCTCGTCAGTCGGATTGAAGCCAGACAACCAAATATCTGTTGAGCGAAAGTGTGAGAGATTGGGGTTCTCGTACCCTATACCTTGAATTACCGCCAAACGTCCGTTGTCGTGTAATCCGCGCATACCGTCGTACGACACACCTTCGACCATTGCTGGGTGAAAAAACGCGTCGGAACTACCGATGCGTATTGCGACAGATGACGGCACGCTGATGCCTGGGCGCATATTGTGATAAAATGGATCTTCGGCTGGGATCACGGTATTGAGCCCGTCATTACCGCCAAACAGCTGAATGACAATTAACACCGAATCGCGCTCGAGAAAGTCATCGCCTAACATGCTTACTGGTGAGGACGCATATACAGGCATTCCACCAATCATACGCGTTCCGGCGGCTACTGCTGCTGCAGTTCCAGAATATTTTAAGAAGTCTCTGCGTTTCATGTTGTTGTTCCTGTAAATGCTAACAAAGCTGAAAGTCTGGTGCTTTTGAAAGTGAAATCAGCAACAGTCGAATCATATTCGCTGCTTTGTTCATGTCGTTGTTCAAGATATTCTCCCATTCGTAATCGGGAGAGCCATCGAGAAATGTCTCCAGATATGTATTGAGTCTTTCTTGCGTGACAGCTACCGGTAAAAAGAACTCTACGAGCTGTGGCACCAAGACATTGGGATCGCCGACATTTTCAAATTGCTGGACAAATGAGCTCAATTGAGCTGCAGTTGCAGATTCGATAATCGCACGAGCATGCACAAGTCGCAATGGATATGTTTTCGTACTTATCCAAGTGCGGTAGCCATCCCAACCAGATACATCAGGTGGATTGAACAGCTCCTGCTCCAGCGAGTTCATCATTGCAGCTGCTGTTGGTGCAGTTGTTTGCAAACCGCGTACCAACCCAACAATGAGTTCTGTCGGCATCTTGATCTGAACACCGCGATTGGCCGGGTCGAAGAAAAACGCTGATGACAATAGTGCCTTGACAACGGTTCTAATGTTGAAGTCACTCTGCTCAAACAATTGCGCCAACTCGTCAATGAATTGTCGGTCATAGTCAGTTGGACTACTATAGATGTAGTAACGAAACAGCTTGGTACAGATAAAAGTGGCAGCAGCGTTGCGTGTAACACCATCTCCAAATGTCCAGTCCTGACGCAACAACATGTCGATTACACGGCCAATTTCTTCTTCGCGAACCTGAAATTCAGTGTTGGCATTGGCAGTGCGAGCGGGGATGCTTTCACCAAAAAGTGTTTTGCCTTCTATATCGTGATCATTGGGCCAGAAATACGTTTCGTATGGTCCGTTCAGTGCCGGTTGATCATTGAACTTTTGTGCCTTCCATCCTGTGAGCACGCGGGCAGTTTCTTGAACATCTCCTTCACTGTACCACGCCTTATGCTCTATGTCGCCATTTACAACCACGCTGAGATCGATACCAGTAGAATACAGCTCGTACAATTCACGAGCGTAGTTTTCATTGGGACTGCCCTTGACATTTAAGTCACCGCCTAGGTAATACAGCATTGCAGAATCCAATGTCACATCCATCAGAAACTCGCGCAAACTGCCCAAGCGATTGCGGCGCTGCATGAGGTTTTGACGGTACAACAACTGCGGCGGACACAGTATGTTGTCGAAACTGAATTGCGTGGTGAAGTGCCCACTCCAAAAAAACGTGAGTTTCTCTCTGTTTGGGAATGACTCAACGCGCATTGCCTCTGCCCACCAACGCTGCAACTCCTCAAACCAATTGCGATATTGGCTGTGAATTTGTCCGCGAATCTGCGCGATTTGGTCTTCGGGATTTTCTGTTTGCGTTTCTGTCCAATCCCCCGGCGCTGCTGGCTGCTGTGTATCGTCCGCCCCCAGCAACATCTCAACCGCTTCACTTGCCGTTTTACCGACCAAGGATGCAACCATTGAGGTGGTTGGACCAAATGTAGCGCGTCGCAACAAGTGCAGCACATCTGATTCTGTTAATGGTGTCGTGTGTTCGTCAAGCGTTGCTGCCACAGAAACCGTGCTTCTCATCTTTGATAAGCGCATGGGCTCTTCACTAGCAGCAACCTGCCCAGTTAAAAATTCTCTTCTTTTCATATCCGTATCTCGCGGTGTATCTCGACTTTGTCTCGAAGGTGCTGCGTTGTTTTCAGCGACTATAAACTGTCTGATTTTTTCGACTAGTGCAACAGCTACGGCCTTTTCCTTACTGTAACGTGCAATTCTTGTGTAGTTTTGTACTATGAGAACAACCATTGCAATTGTGTTTTCGTTACTTCTTGCTACTCAGCTTTCTACAGCAAATGAGTTTCCATACTCATTTTCTAATGAAGATGGCTGGGTGACTGCCGGCTTAGCTCTCGGTGGGGCTAGCGTATATGTGCTGGCGGCTCCAGAAGTGTATACACTTGCCGAACTCGAACAATTGCACCGAGATTCACTGTGG
>JAUHYX010000267.1 GCA_030426285.1 bacterium | reverse complement strand
TTCTAGAAAAACTATTTGGCATAAAGGTGCTACAAGTGGTCTTTACCAAGATATCGTTGAGATGAGAATTGATGATGACCAAGATTGCGTTTGGTTACGAGTAAAAGTTTCTGGTTCTGGAGCAAGTTGTCACGTAGGTTATAGATCTTGTTTCTATAGAACTGTACCTAATGGAAAGGACTTTAAGCCAGGAGAGAAAATTAAATTGTCTTATACAGAGTCTGAAAAAACCTTTGACCCATTAAAGGTTTACGGAGATGTACCAAACCCAACAATACTGTAATGGAAAAAACCTTGAAAAATTTAGAAACAATGAGATTGGAAAACAATCCAGATGTGGCTTTGCAAAGTTTTTCTAAGCATAAAACTACTTTAAATAAAGTTGGAATGGAAGCTGTTGAGATTCCAGTTCTTATTGGAGATGAAGCTGATCATGTGATCTCTGTTCCTGCTCTTGCTTCTTTATTTGTAAACTTAACTGACAGTAATGCTAAAGGCATACATATGTCACGTCTCTACCTTGCTGCTGATGAGCACCTTGGATCTAAGACTCTAAACTTTAAGAACCTTGCTGCTCTTGTAGATACTATGCTTGAGTCGCATGCTGATATTAGTGATTCAGCTTATGCAAGTTTTAGCTTTGATTATATGCTTCGTCGTACACCACCGAAAGTACTTTGTCTGACGGAATTCCATGTCCTTCATTGAAGTGCTGTACGCTTGTACCAGAGATCTGAAATACTCCGTCCCCATCTGTGGCAACCCACAAACTCCCGCTGCCGTCTTGAGTTATGGAAGTGATGGGCGAATACACGCTCCACTCTTCTTCGAGTACTCGTTCAAACTCACTTGGTCCAACCTGGTGAAACAACAAGCCACTCTCTGTTCCGAGCCAAACAACACCGTGAGAGTCTTCAAACACAACATTTACTTCTGAGTCGGTAATGCCTTCTTCCAGGCCGAAAGATTTGTAGTCATTCGAGACTGGGTTGAACCTCAACACGCCACTTCGCGCAGTTGCAAACCACACATTGTCCTTGCTGTCCACAAGTGTTGCTCTCACACTTAGATCACGAAATTCTGAGGGTCCTACGGACACGGACTGCTGTTCAGGATCAAATACCACAGGTCCACTGCTTTCTGTTCCTAGCCACAGATGACCATCAGCATTTTCACTTATTGAAACAACTCTTCGCAAGGCGGGATCAATGTCAGAGCTGAAGCTCGTAACAGAAGGAGATTCGCCAGGGGCAGTGGGTTGTTCGTATCTTACAAGACCTTCATCGGTGCCAAACCAAAACACACCTTTTCTGTCTTGAAACACAGTTAGAACCATGTTTGAGGGCAATCCGCTGCTCTCATCGATTATTGAGAACGCTTCTTCCTTCATTTGGCATATGCCACCACCATTGGTACCAATCCAAATATTGCCTTCGCGGTCTTGCTCAATTGCTTGCACAAAATTATTGCTCAAGCCATCTTCTTTAGTGAACACTCGGGATTGCCACGTGTCTAACTCGGAGTTTCTCTGAATGAGAACAAGGCCCGAGCCATAGGTCCCTGCCCACACTCTTCCTTTTGAGTCGCGATACATATCGTACACGAAAACAGACTGATAGTTTTCTGGCAGGATTGGTTGAAATTGGACAGTCTGCAAGTTTGAGACGTCAGCCGCATACAGGACCCCACTCTCTCGTGTTCCCACAAGCATTCCTGACTCAGTTGGCAACAAGCAGCGCAGCAGTCCCGACTGCAATCCACGAATTCTCGTATTCTTTAGTATCCTGCCACCTGCTCCAAGGTCCCCTTCGATGATCGTGAGGCCCTTTTCACTCGCAATCCAATAACGCCCGCTTGCATCTTGTTCAATGTCAAATATCCCTTCGCCCTGAATACCATCCTCTTCTGTGAAACTCTGAAATGAACCATCGTACCTGAGCAAGCCACCTCCTAGTGTTCCAGTCCAAAACACGCCATTGTTGTCCTGGTAAATTGAGAGAACGATTTTGTCGGTTACACTTAAGGGTGAAGCGATGGTCTCAAAGTGGTTCGAAGTGAACAAGGAAACTTGCCCGTTGACATGACCAAACCACACATTTCCCTTGTTGTCACAAATGCTCGCACGCACTTTGTCATGCGCAATGCCATTGTCAGTACTATAGTTTCGAAAGCTCTTACCATTGTACCTGCTAACCCCATTATTCGTCCCCACCCAGATTTGTCCAGACGAGTCTGAAACAATCGAGTAGATATAGGAACTCGGTAGTCCATCACTGAATGATGAACGATTGAACGTGATGTTTTGGGCGACAGTCTGTTGGGATGTAAACGCAACAACTCCTGCGATCACGATAAGTGCAAGAACCATTTGCCAAGCATTAGCAAAACGGCCTCTAGGAGGTTGCTGAGGGGAACTGTCTTTTCGGTATGTGCGTCGACATTGGTACATGTAGGTGTCTGTACCAACATACTAAAGACTAACGGGTTATCAGAACTTTTTCAGTGAAGAGTTGATTGCGCCCACGAACCTGAACAAGGTACAATCCCGAGGTGAAACCTTGTGTTGAAAACGCAGTTGTTCCAGCCTCAGTACTTGTAGACGCAACAACGGTGCCGGCAATATCTACGATGGTGACTACATCATCACGTACAACGTCTTGTACAATCACCATTTCGCGACTAGCGTCGTAGTAAACGGAAGAGTTGTCCAACAGCTCGTCGACTGAATTTTCCGGCGCGATTGCCAGCACACCCCATGTCTCGTCATACACTGTTCCATCAGAGGTGCTTTCAATGCGCAAGACAACAGATTCTTTGTTTGAGGGAATGTCAATAACCGCGTACTTTTTACTCGCAGACTCTGTTGTGAGCAACTCTTTAGATTCCTCGCCGTCCCACATCGCAAAGATATGCACATCTTGAACATCATGAGATATCCACGTTACCTCTAAAGGTCCCGCAGAAATAGTCTTTCTACCAAGCGGTCGCAACATATAAATCGAAGGATCTTCCGGCGTACTCATACATGCCGCACGCTCAGCTCCATTGCGAATTCGCGCCGCTGGCTCTGGATGAAACACCAATGAGCTTCCCAAAGAATTGAGGTGACAGTAACTCATGATGGTGCCCAATCTGGCTTTTGGTCCGGTTGCCGTACAGGCATCGTCTGCTCTAGGCCAGGAATTTCTCGACACGCAAGAATCGATTGCATACGTATTCTGATCTGTCCCCCAATCACAAACATGAGTATGAGGAGATGAGAAATTGTGACCCAGCTCATGGGCAACAACCATCACATCCCAAACATAATTGTGAACCGGAAACTCGTCAACGTTGCCACGAATACCAACAACTGAATATCCGCGATCGTTGTCACAAAGAGTATTGAGGTATGCAATTCCCCCAACACTTGTGCTGCCGGGAGACGATACCAATTGTGCTAGGGTGCGACTCAGACCTCCACGCGTACTGTTCCACACAGTGCGAAATTGAGTCAATAGGCTAGAAATATCATTGCCAGTATAGGGGTCTTCTTCAGCGCCAAATGATGGGTCTAACCAAAGATCAATAATCCGAATTTTCAATTGAATATTCATGTATTCACCATACAGAACATTGACCATTCCATACACATTGGTGATATACTCAACCTCGTAATCTGGGTCTTTGTTCATTCTGCGAAAGAAGTCGGAGTCTAATTCCAACGCAATTTCCGCAATCAACACTTCATCACTCTGATGCACAACACTTGTTGGCTGTTGCGAAACCTCTGTCAACTCAGGGAAATCTGATGTCAAACACTCCCATGAATCTCCTT
>JAUHYX010000024.1 GCA_030426285.1 bacterium | reverse complement strand
TCCAGATAGGCGCGAGAGCGGTTGATCTCAGCCGTCACCTGTTCCGCGGTAGGCAGAATCGGAATTCCGCGGGGTACGGGATGCATGAAGATTTCGGTTCGTCCCTGGTAGTTGATCTTTTTGAGCGCTGCGAGAACGTTCTTTCTGAGCCTGCATGTGCTCATTAAATCCTTCTTCGTCGACCTCAATACCCCGCTCGCGAGCAATCAGAGCTGTGAGGTCAAACGGAAATCCAAATGTATCGTACAGTAAAAACGCATTTGCACCTGAGATTTGCCCTTCAGCTTCTATCATTTCTTCTATGCGTTTCAAGCCGTTTTCTAGCGTAAGCAAAAAGCTTTCTTCTTCGGCCTTAACAATGCGTTCGATAGTATGCTGCTGCTCGGCAATTTCGGGAAATACATCGCCCATACTTTCAACCAGAATTGCAACGAGGTCGCACAATACAGGAGTAGTAAACCCTATGTTTCTAGCATATCGCGAGGCTCGGCGGAGTACGCGACGCAACACATAGCCCTGCCCTGTGTTCCCCGGAATAGCTCCATCTGCAATCGCAAACGCTAGCGTACGCACATGGTCTGCCATAACTCTCATCGCCACCGATGCTTCGTCATTGGTCTCAGACGAATACGACTTTCCGCTCAGTTTTGCAATGCGCGAGATAATAGGTTGAAATACATCTGTGTCGTAGTTTGAGTTGACGCCTTGCAACACTGCGGTGATGCGTTCAAAGCCCATGCCTGTATCAACATGTGTAGTTGACAATGACTGTAGATCTCCGTTCTCCAAACGGTTGTACTGCATGAAAACGAGGTTCCAAATTTCGATCACGCGTGGATCGTCGGCATTGACCAATGAAGCACCATTCTTATCAGGCGTACGGTCATAGTGCAATTCGGAACAAGGCCCACAAGGACCGGTAGCCCCCATTTCCCAGAAGTTGTCCTTTTCATCAAAGCGGTGAATCCGACTCTCAGGTAGATGATCTTTCCACATGTCATACGCTTCATCATCTGTGCGATATACCGTAGCATGAATACGCTCGGGATCAAGCTTCCAGACACCCGTCAACAATTCCCACGACCAGTCAATGGCTTCGCGTTTGTAATAGTCGCCAAAGCTCCAGTTTCCCAACATTTCGAAGAATGTGTGGTGATATGTATCATATCCAACTTCTTCGAGGTCATTGTGTTTTCCTGAAACGCGGATACACTTTTGGGTATCCACCGCACGACTGTAATCGCGCGTCCCTGTGCCAAGAAATACATCCTTGAACTGGTTCATGCCTGCATTGATAAACATCAATGTTGGGTCGCCATGAGCTACTACAGGAGCACTTTCAACGATTCGGTGCTGTTTCTGTTCGAAAAAATCTAAAAACTGTCTTCGAATTTCACGAGACGTGAGCATGTATTCTCCGCATCAAGATGCCATGATGCCTGGCAAAGTTTCGTAGTATGTTTTGCTTACTTCTTCAACGCTTGCTGAAAGAAGGTTTTCGATAATCAATGTGTCTCCGCCGACAGTTCCAACATTTGTGCACGGCACATTGTGGGCGGCGCAAACTGACTCGAAAGAACTCGCGTTGTCTGGAGAAACACTAACAACAACGCGCGATTGCGATTCTCCAAAAAAGTCGGCCGCATCTGTTCCGATACCGCGTATGTTCGCGCCAATTGCTTGTTCACCAATCACACATTTTTCAGCAATCGCAATCGCAACACCACCCTCTGAACAATCGTGAGCCGATTGCAACAACTGCTTGTCAGCACACTCTAAAATCGCTTGGTACAATGCATGCTCGGTATCGAGATTCAACTCTGGAGTTTGACCAACAACTTTGTCGTGAATTCTGCGAACATATTCTGACCCACCTAGTTCACGCTTATTTTCGCCAAGTACGTACACCTGGTCGCCTTCATTCTTGAAACCAGCAGTGAGAACTTTCGTGACATCGTCAATGACACCGAGCATTCCAATTGTTGGTGTTGGGTAAATGGCGTGGTTTTGCGATTCATTGTGAAAACTCACATTTCCTCCAGTGACTGGAGTGTCAAATTTGCGACATGCGTCACCCATACCGCGGATAGCTTCTTTGAACTGCCAATACACTTCAGGATCGTACGGATTTCCGAAATTCAAGCAGTTTGTGATGGCTACCGGGCGCGCTCCTGAACACACAACATTACGAGCAGATTCAGCAACAGCGATAAGTCCACCACGATACGGATTCAAGTACACATAGCGGCTATTGCAGTCAGTGGCAGATGCTAGTGCTTTACCTGGAATTTCTTTGATGCGTGTAACCGCAGCATCAGATCCTGATGTTTGCACGGTGTTGGTTCGTACATGAGAGTCATATTGTTCGTACACCCATCGCTTACTTGCAATGGTTGGCGACGACAGCAATATCCAGAATGCTTTGTCATTTGCCACATCGGTTTTCAGGGCATTAGTATCAACGCTCGAAGTGTCAGCAAAATAGCTAGCTTCTTTCCACTCGCGTTCGTACACTGGAGCGCCGCCTCCAAGGACGAGTGACTCAGCCGGTAAAGACACACAAAGCTCGCCATTGCGATATGCATTGATAACGCCTGTGTCAGTCACTGTACCGATTTGTACAATTGGCACGTCCCATTTGTCACAAATTGCTTTGGCAATATCTTCTTTCCCTTTTTCTACAACTGCCAACATGCGTTCTTGCGACTCACTCAACATAATTTCATAGGCACTCATATCGGCTTCGCGCAACGGAACGAGGTCGAGATTCACTTCCATCCCAGCACCGTCTTTTGCACTCATTTCCGATGTTGAGCAACAAATCCCAGCAGCTCCCATATCTTGAATGCCAACAATTACACCAGCGTCGATAAGTTCAAGTGTTGCTTCAAGCAGCACTTTTTCGGCAAATGGATCACCAACCTGTACAGTTGGGCGCATGTCTTCTGCATTTTCTTCAAATTCTTTTGATGCCATCGACGCTCCGTGAATGCCATCGCGTCCGGTTCCGCTCCCCAAGTACATCACCGGGTTGCCAACACCTGTTGCAGTCGCCGAAGCTGTTTTGTCTGTGCGAACAATTCCAACAGCCATGGCATTGACAAGTGGATTGTCGGTATAACAGGTTTCAAAAAAGACTTCGCCACCAACTGTCGGTACACCAAATGAGTTACCATAATCACCGATACCCTTCACGACTCCACTCAACAAGTAGCGAGTTCTTGGTGTGTCGAGGCTTCCAAAACGAAGCGAATTGAGAGCTGCAATTGGTCTTGCTCCCATCGTGAAGATATCGCGTAGAATTCCGCCAACGCCTGTGGCTGCACCTTGATACGGTTCAATGGCACTTGGGTGATTGTGCGATTCAATTTTGAAACACACGGCATATCCATCGCCAATGTCAACCAAACCAGCATTTTCTTCGCCAGCTTCAACGAGCATATTTGCACCGCTGCGCGGCAGAGTTTTCAATTGTAGAATCGAGTTTTTGTAGCTACAGTGCTCACTCCACATCACCGAATACATCCCAACTTCCGTGTATGTTGGCGTGCGTCCGATTTTTTCACAGATCATGTCGTACTCAGCTGCTGTGAGCCCCAATTCCATGCCTGTTTCTTTAGTCACTGCAATTTCCGAGTACAGTTCCTTACCGTTAACCGTGTTGTTCTGGTTAGCCATGATGTTCCGGTGAAATATTCTAAGAAAGTTCTGTTCAGTTATTCCATTTCGCAGGCTCGGGAAACTCCGGCTTGCGATTTTCGTCAAGTACACTTTTTGCTTTTGTAGCGAGCACAAGTCCAGCCAACGCATCGGATTCCATTACTGTGGATTTCCAATGCTCACCGACAAACTTCGTTGAGTAATCGCCACTGCGAAATGCGGCATGGTCAACGGTAAATCGACAGAATGGGACAGTTGTTTTCAATCCGTGTAGATGATAGCGATCCAACGCATCTATTGTTCTCTCAATACACTGCTCGCGGTCGCTGCCATAGACTACTAACTTGGCGACCATGCTATCGTAGTGCAAACTGCTCTCGTAACCGCTTTCCAAAGCCGACTCATTGCGTATATAGTCCTCTTTTGGGAGGTCTAGATATGTGACAGTACCGGTGGCGGGGAAGAAGTCATTGTAGACGTCTTCTACGCAAATCCTACATTCAATTGCATGGCCATTTGGTTCAACATCTGCTTGTGTCAGCTTCAGGGCTTGTCCATCAGCAACGAGAAGCTGCTGTTCCACCAAGTCGACTCCCGTGACCATTTCTGTTACCGGATGTTCAACCTGCAAGCGCGTGTTAACTTCCATAAAGTAGAAGCTTCCGTCTACGTCGAGCAGAAACTCTACTGTTGCTGCATTGTGATACTCCGATGCTTGCATAAGCCTTCTCGAAGCTTCTCCCATTTTGGCGCGCAGTTCAGCGCTCACGGCTGTAGAAGGAGATTCTTCGACAACTTTTTGGTGTCTGCGCTGCACCGAACATTCTCGTTCGGGAAACACGATAACATTGCCGTGCGTGTCAGCCACTACCTGGATTTCAATATGACGAGGGTTGACGATGAATTTTTCGATAAATACACGATCGTCATTAAAAGCTGTTAACGCCTCTCCTTGTGCCGAGGCCAGCCCAGTTTCAAGTTCAGATTCATCGTGAACAACGCGCATTCCTTTGCCTCCGCCTCCTGCAGCTGCTTTTAGCAACACTGGATAGCCGATCTCAGCTGCAATTGTGCGAACTTCATCTAGGGACGAAACCGCTCCTGTTGACCCAGGTGCGAATGGCACATCAGCTTGCTCTGCTAGCGCGCGTGCAGCCGTTTTGTCACCGAGGGTAGCAATTGCTTTGGGACTAGGTCCGATAAAAATGAGTCCCGCTTGCAACACTTGCTCAGCAAACCCGGCGTTCTCTGCTAAAAATCCATATCCAGGGTGCACTGCATCGGCGCCAGTTTTCTTAGCGGCATCAAGGATTTTTTCGATGACGAGATACGATTCACGCGGCGTAACGCCACCAATTCCTACAGCTTCGTCAGCTTCGTGTACATGCATAGACAGGGCATCTGCATCGGAGTACACTGCAACGGTTTTCACCCCAAGTTTCTTACATGTAGAGATGATTCGAAGCGCTATTTCGCCGCGGTTAGCAATCAGAACTTTTTTGATATTCATACTTCTTTCTATTGCAGTGTTACAATTGTTACGCCCGAGCCACCTTCGCTGAGTTCACCATCGCGAAAGCTATCTACAGCCGGATGTTGTCTAAGCATTGAGTGGATAGCCTTTCGCAAAGCACCAGTTCCTTTTCCGTGCACCACCGTGAGCTCGTGTACATTTGACATCAAGCTCTCTGCAATGCGATTCTCCACTTGAAGCTCGGCATCTTGCGGAAACTGGCCGCGAACGTCCATCCTTGAGTTCGCGTCACCAATAACGAAATCTTCTTGACTGCGACGCTTCGACTTGTTCACAGATTTTTGCGACTTCTGTAGCTTAGCGGTTTCAGTTCGAAACTTAACACTATCAAACTCCACAACCGCATGTTTGCCGCCTTCATCTAACGAGAGAATTTCACCAACAGTGTTGAACCCTTCGAGAACAACTGCGTCTCCAGCCTGAAGCTCTACGGCTTCGCGCTTGACGACTTTCTTTTGAGCAGCGGCCTTTTTGTGCAAGTTCTGTCGCTTCGCGTCGAATTCTTTCTTTATCTCACCCGGTGCTCGTTTGTCTTCTCGAACCTCGCGAATTGTCTTCTCAACCAACTTATTGGCATCGTCAACAATCGCGGCGGCTTCCTCGCGAGCTACGCGCATGAGTTCTTTGTATTTTATTCGGAAAGACGAGAATTTCTCTTCGTATTGTTTTTGTGCCTGTTCCGCTTTGCGCTGGGCTTTGCGAGCATCAGACAATTCTTGCTCGATATTCTGTCTGTGGCGCTGAATAATTTCAATACTCTCTTCGAGGCTTTGATGCGAGTCGCCCAAGTATTCTCGCGCAACAGCCATTACCGTGGAACTCACGCCCATATTCTCTGCCAGATAAAAGGCGTATGAGTTACCAGGGACGCCCTCTAGGAATCTGTATGTTGGATGCAGTTTCTCAGAATCAAATTCCATGGAGGCGTTGCTAATGCCTTCGCGAGTGAGGCCATAACTCTTCAGAGCACTTTGGTGTGTAGTTACTACAAATCCTGCCTTGCGCGTCAACAAGCTCTCCATAACACCAACAGACAAAGCAGCCCCTTCTTGTGGGTCAGTGCCACTGCAGATTTCGTCGACCAACACCAATGAGTCTGGTCCGGCCCACTGCAACACATCTCGCAGGCGAGCAATTTGAGAAGAGAACGTAGACAGGTCATTTTCGATGGACTGATGATCGCCAATAGATGTGTAAACATCTTTGAAAGGAGTTATCAGCATACCGCTTGGAAACACACCACTCAATGCCATTGCAACACTGAGGCCAATGCACTTTAGGGCCACGGTTTTTCCACCGGCATTCGGGCCTGAGATCAGGTGCCCAAGCTTTTCATCGTCAAATCGAATTGAAAGTGGCACAACGTCGCTGTCTGATTTTTCAAGCAATAATGGGTGCTTGACATTCACGAGTTCGATTTCACCACTATCAGGCAGGATTCGCGGCTGGATTCCGCCAATTTTCACCGCGTACAACGCACGAGCACGCAGTGTGTCGCAGTGCTGCAACACTTGCTGTGTAGCCTGAACCTTTACTCTATCTGCCCTGAGTTCTTCGGTCAGCACTCTCAGTATGCGCTCAATTTCACGGCGTTCTTCTGAATACAGTAGCGAAAGCTCGTTATTGAGCTCATATGTTTCTGCAGGCTCTACAAATACGGTTTGACCCGACTGCGAGACTCCGTGAATAATACCGGGGATACTGCGCTTGTTTTCTGCTTTCATTGGCAGCACAAAACGTCCCTCGCGCTGCGTAATATATTCGTCTTGTGAGAGTGACTCCTCACTTACACGCTTCAACATTTTCTGGAGTCTACCGCGCAAACGAGAGGATGTATTGATGATATTTCGTCGAATATTCCCGAGTTCGCGACTTGCAGTGTCTTTTATCGCTCCATGTTCATCGACGGTGTCATGTATATGTTTTTCGAGCAGTCGATTTACATACAAATGTGATGTGATTTCATGCAGTGCTTCGGCTTGATCGTGCTTGGCAACAAATGCTTCCACGCGACGAGAAGTAAACAGGACATCTTTTATTCGCAGTAGTTCGGATGGCTGTAGAAATGCACCTTCGATATTCAGTTTTTTGAATTCGTGGTGAGTATCCGACAAGCTTTCCAACGGCAAGTCATCGTCCGCAAGGAGAACATCCTTGATTTCTTGAATGGCATCGAGATCGAGTTGAAGCGCCCGTAAATTCTTTTCTGGCAGCAGGCTCGCGACTGCTTCTGCAGCGCTTTCAGTAACACAATAACTCGCAACGCGCTGCAGCACTTTTGGCAATTCAAGTTCTGCAAGCGAAACATCTCGCAAGTGGTGTTGGTCAATTGTTGTATCTGAATCCATGTTTCTGCTCATTCCTGGACCGGGACTCCCCTCCACTTTTTCCGGAACAGCGTGAAAAATAAAAGGGCAGCAGAATCTCTGCTACCCAAATAATTTGATTGTCAACGAGTACGTACACTACGCATATCTAAGGTTCCCGTGCTTTCAAACACGATTGTGCTTACTCTGCTGGGGCATCTTCACCAGCTGGCTGTGCTGCTGGTTCAGCTGCCGGTGCTTGCTCACCGGTTGGCGCAGGTGCGCTATTCATCATCGGCGCTGCAGTTGGTGTCAAACCATCAAGCGCAGATCCGCTTGATGTAGTAACTGTCTTGCCAACAAATGCCATGTTGGCAACAATTGCAGCAACAGCGATAAATACCATCAACCAGTACGTAAGCTTCTGAATAAAATCTGCCGAGCGGGTCGCACCAAACATACTGCCCATCTGACCTCCCATTCCACCAAAAGCCGCTGAAGATATTCCGCCACCTTTACTTTCTTGAATGAGAATCACGCCGATAAGCAACACTGCTACGAGTGAGAGAAGAATGAGAATGACCGTCAACATAATATTCTATCCGTTTTGATCTTGCAAGAAGCAAATAACTATCACATAACTACAAATACACTTCTAGGCTTTTGCCCGAAATGAACACCAAATTTAAGGGCGATCTGTTTCCCAAACAAGAAGAATCGACTTTTTCTTTCTATTTTCCACAATTGTTTTGTATTTTTACTATTTCCCTGTGGTATCAACCGCAACTTTAGAGCGAAGCCCGGAGGAAACTCGAATGACCAAGGCAGACATAGTTGACCGCATTGCTCAAGCAACGGGTTTAACAAAAGTTGAAACAGAAGTCGTTGTGGACGGATTTCTGAAGACGGTTATAGAGGCAATGACAGAGGGTGTACACATTGAAATTCGAGGTTTTGGGACATTCAAGGTCAAGAAGCGCCAAGCGCGGATTGCCCGAAATCCCCGCACAGGAGAACCGGTGCCGTTGGACGAACACTATGTACCAGTGTTTAAGGTCTCAAAAGAACTGCGTGATCGGGTTGACAAAAACCTGAAAGAGCGCGGCAAGTCAGAATAGACATTGAAAATTTATATATATCAATCATTCATAGAAACTGGAGGCAATCATGCCCTGCGGAAAGAAAAGGAAACGCCATAAGATGGCGACGCACAAGCGCAAGAAGCGTTTGCGTAAGAACCGCCACAAGAAGAAGAAGCGTTAAATAAGCAAAAGCCCCGAACAATCGGGGCTTTTGTGTTTTGTTTTGTCACGATGTTCCGAAATCACAGAAACAGCAGATTTTCAACTACTACTCAATAGGTTTGCGGTATGGCATATAATGCTGCCGACATAGAAGCCAAATGGCAACAATACTGGGACGACAACCAGTGTTTTCGTACGGAAGACGATTTCTCAAAACCGAAATATTACGTGTTGGATATGTTCCCTTATCCGAGTGGAAAGGGTCTACACGTAGGCCATCCTGAGGGATATACGGCTACAGATATCGTTGCGCGTTACAAGCGCTTGACAGGGTTTAATGTGCTCCACCCTATGGGCTTTGACGCCTTTGGACTCGCAACAGAACGCTATGCGATGGAGAATAAAATTCACCCGTCCAAAGTGACGCAAACAAATATTGAGACGTTCACGCGCCAGCTCAAAATGCTTGGTTTCAGCTTTGACTGGTCTCGACAAGTCAACACAACGACTCCTGAGTACTATAAGTGGACGCAGTGGATTTTCCGCTTGATCTACGATTCGTGGTTTGATGCCGATCAGCAAAAGGCCCGGCCGATCAGTGAATTGGAAATCCCTGATGGCATGACGGATCCGTTGCAGATTCAAGCATACCAAGATGCTCATAGATTGGCATTTATCGCTGAAATTCCAGTGAATTACTGTCCAGAACTCGGCACTGTTCTCGCCAACGAAGAAGTGGATGAGTGGAAAGGAAAAGGCTATACGGTAGAGCGCAGACCCATGCGTCAATGGATGTTGCGCATTACGGCGTATGCTGAGCGCCTATTGCAAGATCTGGAATTGGTTGACTGGCCAGACAGCACAAGAGAGATGCAGAAGAACTGGATTGGAAAGTCTGAGGGCGCTTCTATCTCATTTGCCATCGACGGGCATGAAACTTCGGTAGATGTCTTCACGACCCGTCCGGATACACTGTTCGGCTCTACATATCTCGTTCTTGCTCCTGAGCACCCATTGACCGAAGTGATTACAACGGAAGAGCACCGCGAAGCCGTCAGTAGCTATGTGAGATCAGCAGCATTAAAAAGCGACTTGGAACGCCAAGAGCTGTCCAAAGAAAAAACTGGACAGTTTACGGGTGCATATGCTGTAAACCCAGCAACTGGTGCTAAAATTCCTGTGTGGACAGCAGACTATGTTCTCGCTCACTATGGCACAGGCGCTATCATGGCCGTGCCTGGTCACGATACCCGCGATCACGAATTTGCCACGCAGTTTGGTTTGCCAATTGTACGAGTGGTAGAAGGTGGTGAAGAAGACATCACAAAAGAAGCATATACTGGTCCTGGCGTTGCCTGCAACTCTGTTGGCAATGGCATGTCTCTCAACGGACTCGAAACTGAAGCCGCAATTTCCGCCATGATCACATGGCTAGAGCAGCAGGGAATTGGCAAAGGCAAAGTTCAGTACAAGCTTCGTGACTGGCTGTTTTCGCGTCAACGATATTGGGGTGAACCAGTACCCGTGCTCTTTTTTGAGGACGGCACCCGCCGCTTGATGGGTGAACACGAGCTGCCATTGGTGTTGCCGGAAGTTGACGATTTCATGCCCGCTGATACTGGTGAGTCTCCACTTGCCAAGGTAGAAGACTGGATTCAATTCACGGACCCAGTAACAGGAAAGCCAGCTCGTATTGAAACCAACACCATGCCACAATGGGCCGGCTCTTGCTGGTATTATCTGCGGTATATCGACCCACACAACTCTGAAAACTTAGTGGATCCTGAGAAAGAACGCTATTGGATGCAGAATGGTGGAGTTGACCTGTATATCGGTGGGGCTGAACATGCGGTACTACACCTTTTGTATGCGCGTTTTTGGCACAAAGTACTGTTCGATTACGGAGTAGTCAGCACTCCTGAACCATTTAGAAAATTGTACCATCAGGGCATGATTCTTGGTGAGGACAAGCGCAAAATGTCCAAGTCGTTGGGCAATGTAGTGAATCCCGATATTGTTGTCTCTGAGTTCGGAGCCGACTCACTACGCGTCTTTGAAATGTTCATGGGACCGTTGGACATGACCAAACCTTGGTCAACAAAAGGCGTGGAAGGTGTGGCCCGTTTTCTCAACCGATCTTGGAACATGATTCTCGATGACAACAACACATTGCAACAGAGTATTGTTGATCGGGAATTGACTGAAGAGGAAGCATTCCTCGTTCACACGACAATCAAGAAAATCTCTCAAGATATTGAGTCACTCGGCTTCAATACAGCCGTCTCTCAACTGATGATTTTTGTCAATCACTTTCTCAAGGCCGATGAGAGACCACGCGCAGCCATGGAAGCCTTTGTATTGTGTTTGGCTCCATTTGCTCCGCATATTGCAGAAGAGTTGTGGCAACATTTTTCCGACAGCGATTTGGCAAATGCTTCATTTCCGGAATGGGATGAGAGCAAGCTCGTTAAGAGTACAATTGAAATCGTCGTTCAAGTGAACAACAAAGTTCGCGGCCGCGTGAATGTACCGCAAGAAGCGGGTGAAGACGCAGTGATGAGCGCCGCGATGGACGTTGAATCATTTGCTTCGCAGGTGGAAGGAAAAACAATCCGCAAAACGATTTATGTGCCAGGCAAACTCTTGAATGTTATCGCGAATTAACCCAGACGAATAGTACGTGTATGTTAGGACTTAAATCGACATCAAAACAAGTGTGGATCGACAATGCTGCTAGAAATTTCGAGAGCATTCTCATCGACCATGCCCATTGTGAGAAAAAGGCCGCTGCAACAGGCTGGGCGCTCATTTCTCGATACCCAGATCGAAAACGCCTTGTACGCGAGTTGATTCATCACATAGAGGAAGAAACTGAACACTTCGCCATGATATATGGTGAAATGGAAAAGCGCGACATTACACTGACCAAGGATCCGGGCAATCCATACGCAAAGGCTCTGCATGGGTTGGTGCGCAAACAAGAACCGCATCGCATGATGGATTTGCTACTGACGGCAGCATTGATAGAGGCGCGTTCATGCGAACGCTTCTCGTGTTTGGTGCAGCACGAAGCTGTACCAGAAGACGTACTACAGCTGTACAAAGATCTGTTGGCCAGTGAAGCAGGACACTACCGTACGTTCACAGATATTGCGCGCGAGTACTTTCCAGCCGACGAGGTTAAGGCTCGTTGGGAAGAGTTAGCCACCGCTGAAGCAGAAATAGTTGCAAACCTTCCTGGTAACCCGACAATGCATGGTTAAGAATCCCAACATAGTGTTTATGGGAACACCCGACTTTGCAGTTTCGTCTTTGTTGCGTGTACATGAAGAGTTCGGCGTCAAAGCAGTTGTCACTGTACCCGATGCACCCGCTGGACGGGGACGTGGTCTCAAGAGTTCTGATGTGAAAGTCGCTGCTATGCAACTCGGTATTCCCGTGTACCAGCCCGAATCGCTGAAAGATGAATCATTTCTAGAATCTATGCGGTTGCTCAAACCAGACATTTTTGTGGTTGTAGCGTTTCGTATTCTTCCGGAAGTACTGTTCTCAATGCCAGCGCTGGCTTCGTTTAACATTCACGCTAGTTTGTTGCCAAAGTACCGCGGTGCTGCTCCGATCAACTGGGCAATCATGCGCGGCGAAAAAGAGACCGGCGTCACCTCGTTTGTCCTCAACAAAGGTGTAGACACAGGGACAATTATAGCTCAAGAAACAACGAACATTGGACCCAATGAAACATTCGGCGAGTTGTATGGCAGACTCAAGCACTTGGGTGCTGATTTGGCAGTTTCGACTGTACGTTTGCTTTGTGGTGACAGCGAAGTTGTAGTATCCCAGCAAGACGACAGCAGTGCCACGAGTGCGCCAAAGTTGTTTCGCGAGAATTGTGCACTAGACTTTTCAAAACCAGCACATGAAGTTCACAATACGGTACGTGGGCTTTCGCCAATCCCATGTGCCTGGACAACATTTCCGTCTGGAAGAATAAAAATATTCAAGACCCTTATTGCACCGTCCAACACACTCGAACCAGGGCACTTTTGCATTCAAGGCGGTATGTTTTTGGTTGGCACAGCAACGAATGATATTGAATTAGTAGAGATACAACCACCGAATAAGAAACGGATGTTGGCTGCCGATTTTGTACGCGGATATCGCGGAGAATCAACAGGAGTACTATCATGAAAACACTACGCGAATTTGTTGAGAGTGGTGAACTGCTCGTTGTAGCGCACCGCGGTGCTTCTCTTAATGCTCCTGAGAACACCATTAGTGCTTTTGATAGAGCTTTGGCGCATGGTGTACATATGATTGAATTAGACGTACAGTTCAGTTCTGATAAACACCCGATAGTGTTTCACGACGAAACCTTGGGCCGCACCACCGAAGGTGAGCGTCAAATCGGAGAAATGCCGCTTACAGAAATTCAAGATCTCGATGTTGGCAGCTGGTTTGGCGAATCATTCAAGGGCGAGCGCATACCAACTCTTCGCGAAATCCTACAGCATGTTCGCGGTAAGGCGTTTGTCATGATTGAACTAAAACCGCCAGCTGCAGAAGACAACTGGCGCGAACGCGTCGACATTATCGTAGAAGAAATTCAACGAGTTGGCATGGATCAGTTTGTTCTCTGTGGATCATTCCACCACGCTTCAATTTCCTATTTACGAGAGCAGTATCCAGAGATTGGGGCTGCGGCAATCAACATTCCAGGCAGTGGCGCACTCCCGTCACAGCTTATCGCTCAAACTGGAGCGCATGCAGTTGTGCTTGCAATTGAAGAACTCACGGACGATGTTGTTGCCGATATTCAACAGAACAATATCCTCTGCGGAGCATATTCCGCAGATTCAATCGAACAGCTTAACTTTGTACTGGGCCTGGGACTCAATATCGTAGTCACAAATACGCCTTCTACAATTATGCCCCTGCTACAAGCTTAGTACAACATCACAATTCACAATAAACGCATTACTGAGGCTCTGGAATCATGAAACAAACCGGCTTCCACGCGGCTCACACCGCCCTAAAGGCAAAGATGGTTGAGTTTGCCGGCTACCACATGCCAATTCAATACCCAGAAGGTATTCTCGCAGAACACAAGGCTGTACGCGAAAACGTTGGTGTTTTCGATGTGTCCCATATGGGAGAAGTTGAAGTGCACGGTGAACAAGCACTCGAATTTATTCAGCATTTAACTGTGAACGATGCTTCTAAACTCGAGTATGGCAAGGCACAGTATTCCGCTATGTGTTACGAAGATGGTGGTATTGTAGATGACCTGCTCATTTACAAGCTCAAAGACCATTACATGCTGGTAATCAATGCGAGCAATATTGACAAAGATCTCTCTTGGATGACCGAACAAGCCAGTTCTTTCCCAGATGTCGTGTTGCGCAATGTTAGCGAAGAGTATCACTTGCTTGCAGTTCAAGGACCAAAGTGCATTGATACCCTCCAGACACTCACAGATGAGAACCTCAGTGAGATTGCTTTCTACACTTTCAAAGAAGGTACACTCGCTGGACAAGACATGATAATCTCTCGCACTGGTTACACCGGTGAGTTGGGTTTTGAACTGTATTTCAAGGGTTCTGATGCAGATGCTATGAAGGTGTGGGACGCAGTCATGAATGCAGGGAAAGATCACGGTATACAGGCCTGTGGACTTGGCTCACGCGATACGCTGCGCCTCGAGAAGGGTTATTGCTTGTACGGCAATGATATTACGCATGAAACACATCCGATTGAAGCTGGCCTTGGTTGGATTACCAAACTCGCAAAAGAAGACTTCGTTGGCAAAGATGTTTGTGCACATGCAAAAGAGCAAGGTGTTGTGCGCCGACTAGTTGGATTCATCGTTGAAGATGAGAAATTCATCCCGCGGGCCGGCTACCCGATCCATGTCAACGATCGTCAAGTTGGATATGTTACTAGCGGTAATATCTCACCTTCACTTGGCAAGGGAATCGGGCTTGGTTATGTTGAAAAAGAGTTTTCAAAAGCTGATTCTGAAATCAACATATTTGCCCGTAAAAAGCACTTCAAAGCAACCGTGACAAAGCCGCCATTTGTAAAGTAGGTGTGCATACATTTGAGTTTGATACGCAGTATCAGAACTCTCTCGTACAATACATTAGGAAGGCCGGTTACTCATTGAGTGGCCGGCCTTTTTGTTTTAGCAATGGACGCAATGGACGCAATGGACGCAATGGACGCAATGGAAAATTAGTTCGCTGAGCCAATCGAGGCGAACCTTCTTTTTGAGTCACCCGATATAGTGCAACCCTGGGTGACGAAAAACTCCACCCCCACATTCCCATTTCTACCCCGCAGGGGTGTTGCCGTTGAATAGGTGCAGTTGTTGTCTCCCTCCGGGCTAAGTATGAAAGTATTGTGTTAGAAGTGGTATGATATGCCATTCGTTCGAATACATAAAAAAAGGCCGATCACAATGTGACCGGCCTTTTCATTATCAGGTATTGTTAAGGGGAATTACTTAACAACTACCAACTTACGTATCATCTTCACATCACCTGGTTGCAGTTGCACATAGTATACACCTGGTTGCAGGTCGCGGGTATCAACGCGCATGCTGTATGTTCCAGGAGTGTACTGCTGAGCATCAACAAGTACGGCTACTTCTTCACCAAGAGTGTTAAAGAGTGTCATTGTCACTTCGCTAGACGTTGGCAACGTAAACGTTACCTGTGCAGCGTTAGAAGCTGGGTTCGGATATGGCTCAGAGAATTCGAAGCCAAGATCTTCAGCTACATCGGTGATTCCGTCGATTTTGAACTTGTCTGAGTAACCAAACTCAAGCTCTCTATCTCCAGGAACATATGCCACCAACATTGCTGTGTAACCAGTTGTTGCAAGACTCTCATCCGGGGTAAAGTTAAAGATACGATCATCGCCAATGAGTTCAGAAGCAAGTGGCTGCCATGTTTGACCACCATCCAAGCTAATGTCCATGTCGAATTCAGTAATTGTACCTTCAACGCTCCAGCGGATGCGGCTCAACTCGTCTACGTCCATCACATCGTTCAATTGAGGAGTGATGAATGAAAGCTCACCAGTCACAACTTTGAAGTTGTCAGTTTGAGCAATGATTTCTCCTTCCTGAACATCGATCATACGAACCTTTGCTTTCTTCGTATTGATGTCGCGTGGAACGATCCATGTAACTTGACCAGATTCGGCATCGCGAATACCTGGGATTTCAACCCAAGTGCTTCCGCCATCGTGGCTGAATTCGAAGCGCACTTCTTCAAGTCCATCTGCACTCCATTTGATGAGTGACGGCTTGCCACCAACATATGCAGGGTCAGAAGACTTAGGCTGAAGAATTGCACCACCAACTGGTGCGATTTCGAATGCTTGGTCAGATTGGTCGAGCTCAATTGCGAAACCAGTTTGTGCGTCAACTACGCGTACCAAACACTCATCTGAAGCGATGTCATTTGGAACTCTCCAAGAGTACTTACGTGTAGATGCGTTGATTGGAGTCGTTGTTACTGACTGCCAGCTTTGACCGAGGTCAACAGAGTATTCAAGGCGTACATAACGATCGCTTGATCCACCTTCGTTTCTCCAGCGAACATCGTATGTGCGGCCTGCTCTCCAGTTTTCACCACCGTTAGGAATCTGAACCTGAGTAGTGTAAGGAAGAACAGCCTTGATTGGCTCAAAGTGACCATCATTTGTCAAGAGTGCACCGTTAGTAGCGTGTACTGCTGTACTTTCGTACCAGAAGAACGTAACCGGTTGGTTGATGTTCTCTGTGTCGCGGAAGCGGAAGCGCAACGTACCAACATGTGTCTTACTGCTAGGTACAACTTCACCAGAACGGCGTGAGTATGCATCGTAGTCGATCTCAATAGTGCGCACGTCAGTCAATGCCTTGTTTGCACCTGTCAATGGACCAGACTTCATTGTTGCATAACCACGACCTTGGTTGTTGTTAAACTTCACGTCATCTACACCTTCAAGACCAACAAACTCAAGTACGGCTGTTGGATACTTAATAGCGTAAGTCAAGTTACCCATGGCCCATGCATTACCAGTGTTGCGGATGTAGAACGGCATCAAGATATAATCATCTTGGCGTACCGGCTCAGCAGAAGCCACATAGCTTATGCCACCACCTGCAACCACGTCTTGCACTTTGTTAGGAACGTAGTCAGAGAAGTTATCACCTTTGTCACCGCGAGCGATAACAGCAGCTTCGTTGAATTGACGAGACAATTCTGGATCGGCTTCAGCAACTACTCCAAACGGATCTGCAGCAGCTACTAGGCCTTGTGCACCACCGCCATTCATGGCAGCTGGATCTTCAAATGTTACATCGAGGATCGACGACACTTTACCAAAGTTGCGGTCAACAATTGTACGGTCAGTTGCGTTCACGTTACCGTCACCAGTTACGTCAGAGCGAACTAGTGTTGTACCAAAGTCCTGACGAACTTGTACGCGGTCAGCAGCGTTGATTTGAGCATCTTTCACAACATCACCAGCTACGAGAGATGGGATTGCGAATGGGTCAAATACTGTTGACGTACCGGATGTAGACTGGCCTCTGTTGCGAATCAAACCAGTGTTTGAGTATCCAGCTGTTGGCGAGATACTGTTTGTTGTTTGGTTCACTGCGTTTCCGTAAGCCGTGAAGTAACCATATTCCGTAGAAGGAGTGTATGGCGACGTCGTTACTGCCGGAAGAACATTGTCTTGTCCACCATCCCAAACTTGGAAGTCCCATCCAGATTCGATTGCCCATGTGTCCTCATCATCACCAGAGAACAAGAATGGAGCTGCGAATCGCGACATCACCGGCAAGTGGTTGATGTGGTCAACTACAACAAAGTAGTCGTCATCTTCCAAGTCCGTGAATACGAATGGAATATTAGCAAATGTTGAGTTGCTTGCACCGCGGTTTGCACCGTCGCGAGCTTGAGCACTTGCATATTGGAATTGTGAATCTGCGCTATCGATAAATGAACCTGGATCGCCGGCGTTGTCTTCGTACAACTTGATGCGAATACCACCAGCGTCATACGTAGATCCGATATTTACTAATGTTGCCGAAGTACCAGTGTGGTAACCTTCGAGTGCCGCACGAACTGTGAAGTTACTTGGAGGCGTAATTGTAAACAATGGACCTTCTGAAGAGATTGAACCAACAATCGTGTTCGATGTAGATGTCAAACGCAAACGAGCATTTGTAAGAGCTGCGCTGATTTCAGACTGCTCTGTAGTGTATACTTCGTTGTCGTCTGGATCTGGATCACCGAGGTTCACGTTGAACGTTGCAGCAAACTGAGTTAGTTCGCCATCACCAAAGAATCGGTACGACGTACCAGCTTGTGGGTTAAACGTTGTTGCTTGAGTTGTGTGGTAGTACTGACCAGCTACATACTGATATGGCTGAATCACGAGTCCACCACCACCGCGCAACGAGTATTCCAACGATGGTGGAATAGCACCAACTGTACCAGTAGTTGATCCACCAAAACCTTGGCTGAAGTTGATCGGTACATAGTTGAAACCTACCCAACGTACACGTAGAGCAGTTTCTGAGTTGCGTACAGATTGCTTGTAAGAAGGCTCTACCAATTTCAGGTAAGGCTCTTCGCCAACGTAACAAAGTGATCCACCGCGTACAGTTGCGCGAACATTTGGATTGTTAGATGCCAATGAACGTGCATAACCATTGTTTACAAAGCCACCGCCTTGAAGACCGAATGAGGCCACCAAGTTTGCATTGGTTGTTGAAACAAGGTTTGCACCAGTTACTGCCTGAGCACCTTGAACTTGAAGGGTCAAAGCATTTGGTTCATTGCCTGCAACCGAGCGGTTTCCAGGAGTACCATTCCACATGCGAACTTCGCGCAATTCACCAATAAAGCCTTTGGCTGTTGCCGTTGTGCTGAAGTATGGCTCATAACCAATGTAGAACGGATTAGAGTTCAATCCATCGATTGTAAGCGCACTACCCAATTGGTTAGTGATTGCTGTGTCAGATGACTGTGGAGTACCGTCGATATAGAAACGAATGTCAGAGCTTCCAGTTCCATCACCGAGGTTCACGTATACACCGACATGAGTCCATGCACTATCGTTTTCAGTGATCAGTGGTTCCAGAAGAATTGCATCTTCATCAGATACCGCAGAACGCTCAGTTCCATCTGCATCTGTAAGCACAAACTCCAACTGTCCCGTGTTCAACATGCGCAATGCATAGTCGATCTGACCAGAAGCACTGTCACCCTTGAACATGATCGGGAAAAACTCTTCGTTAGCTGTTGGGAAGCGGTGTGGACGAATCCATGCTTCAAAGAACGCAACCGTACCAGAGAAGCTAAGTGCACGTGCACCAGTTTCGTCTTCAACACCGATGATCACATCTTCGTCGCGGTTCAATGAATGGAAAGGAGCAACTACAAACTCGCTTGTGTTGTACTCAACAGCCTGGTCTCCACTAGAAGAACCGCGCAATTGCAGCTTCACAGTTTTAGAGAACGAACCGCTGTTGGTCGACAAGTCAAATGTTGTTGACGGCCCGTTGTTCAACGCCGGGCGCCATGTTGCAGAACCTGCTTCGATGTCAACTGCTGTTGCACCACCAATGTTGTTACCTGCTGCATCGCGAATGAACTGGAACGATGTTCCGTCATTTGCCGTGTAGCGCAAGTCAACGTCAAGTGAATTAGTTACAACTGTTCCGTCTGCTTGAACATTACCAGTAGTACCAATACCATATCCAACCCAGCGTACTGTGTATGTAGAGGTTGAAGTGTTGGCAATACCTTCACATCCGACTGGAGTAGTCAAACGCAAGTGTGGTCTGTCCGGACGGAAATTCGCAGCTGAGTTATCGATCATACCAGAAACATAGTGCTGCAGATTGTCTGCGCCATTCTGGAATGTTGTTTCAGATGCGCGGTCAGTGCGCAAGTTCTCATCCAAGTCCCAGTAGAACTCTAGTGTTCTGTGGATATTGAATGTAGCGCTTGTAACACTTGGGTTGTTGATGCCTGAAACACGCTGGCGAATTTGCTCTTGCGTAAGAGCTGTTCTCCATACGCGCAAGCCTTTCAAACCAGCCTGCAAATAGTCCGTTGCATCGATAGATACATTCGGATTAACACCAACCCACAACGGGTGGTTTGTTTGCTGGTTGGCAACACCCATGCGAATGTCATTTGCTGAGTCATTTGTTTCCTGGGCAACCAATTCACCGTTCACATACAGTGTGATAGTAGCATTAGAAACCGTGGCAGCAATGTGTGTCCAGTTGTTGGTGTGTGCAGATCCCAATGGAATTGCATCACTCACAGCTGTAAGCGCATCGAGTTCGCTGTATACATCTGCGACATATCCATTTGTACCGCGATCCTCAATTTCACGAGCGCGGAAAGCAGGGATATTACCATCTTTCAAATACAGCATCCACTGGCCTTCTTCACCGGCAGCAGGGCCACCAGAAGAAGCGATGATAGCCGGTTCCGAACCATCGCCATTGTCGGCGTTCAAGTTCACCCAGCCCTCAGCAGTGAGTTGTGTTGCATTTGAGTAATTGTCCGAAGTTTTCGCGTACGTAGTTGAACCGTCCAACTGATAGAAGAACAAACGACCAATAACGAAATCCGCATCACTGTCATCACAGACAGTCAGAGCAGTTCTCGAGTCGATGTCACCCGTAGCAGTTGTAGTCAACTGGCAAATACGCAGTTGTGCTTCTTCTGATCTGCTTGAGAATGTTGCATCTGAAGACCAGATAACACGCAGTGGATCACGGTATGTCGAGTTTGTAACCGACAAACTCGCACCAGTGTGCGTTGTGATAATCGCAGTTGTAGAAACAGAAGCGATTGTAGCCAAGCTACCACTGATGTGGCGGTTTAAATACGCAGCTGTCAATCCGGCTGTAGTTACAAGCTCAGATTCAGCAATGCGACCAAACTCTGTCCAAGAACTTCCACCATTCAAAGAATACTGGAACACATAGGCAGTAGCATTTGTAATGCGTGCCAAATCAAGGTTAAAGCCCGAACGCTCAAAATAGATAGGATATCCATTTGCCGTTGTGACAGGGAATGAAGCGTATTCCTTGTCTCGGTTCACAACCTCGCCCTCACCATTCGGATTCAGGATCGTGATGCCACGGATGGCAAAGTCGCTTGGATCAACGAACGTACATTGAGCTTCAATGTCGTTGCCGTTGCGATCGAAAACACGCACATCACCGACGGATGTGTTTGAATTCCAAACAATGTTCGTCAGCGTTGAATCTGTCAACGTGGCGTTGTTCGTGATTTCGAAATAGATCTTTCCAAGAAAGGATCCGTTTCCGGTGGTAGCCGGAGTCAGCCCGTTAGAACTCAGGGCTGCTAGCCTGACCTCAAGGGCATTGTACTTGTCTGAACCCGACTCATAGGCCTGGTTCCCGAGAGCGTTGTA
>JAUHYX010000266.1 GCA_030426285.1 bacterium | reverse complement strand
CTGAAATTCCATTCCTATTGTTCGTTGAATCGGTAGAGACGCGGCGTGCCGCGTCTTAAAAGATGCAAACGTGCACCAAAACCTGTAGTTAAAGAGACTTGCCGTCCGGACACTCCGAAAGAGTGTAATGTAGTAGCCCAGGGTGAGCGAGCGCTAGCGAGCGTAACCCTGGGTACAAAACAAAAAACAAACATGCACCCTGTAAGGGTGCAATTGGGTGCACGTTTAAGAAAAATTGTAGAACCCCTCCGGGGAGCGGTTCGTGGGTGGGGTTCGCAACCCAGGGTTGCCGCTCGCTCTACTTAGACAAGTTCAGCCACCAACCCTATGCTATTACATTTCACCGCTACCCGGTGAGGGCTGCAGATAAACCGCAAATCGCAATTGAAAATGTATCAATTGTAGAGTCGCGGCGTGCCGCGTCTTAACTGCTGGTGAACCCCAAACTTCGGGAGACAGGGCACGCCCTGTCTCTACAACTTCTATCCATTTGGCATGGAGCAGGAGCAGAATTGTTGGACGGATCCAGACTATAAAGCACGTTTTGGGTTCCAAGGCATGGAACGTGGGCACATGGCAGAGGAGTCAGGCAACTCCTACTCAAAAATGTTCCGCCAATACGACGTCCGCCTCGGCCGCTGGATGTCTCCTGACCCAATCTTCCAACCATGGCAGAGTCCATACAATGGGTTTGATGGAAATCCGGTTAGTTTGACGGATCGGTTAGGGCTGAACCCGGATGAGAATGTCATCAGACTCGCAACCCCATTGGAGCCTGGAGAGTACGGTAAAACTGCTTCGGCGACTGTAGCTGCACCTGCGACCCCAGACAACACATCAAAACAAATGGTTATCGACTTTGAGGGTATGAAGCAGCACGCGTTGGAAATGAGTGTAGGCAACACCCAATTATCGAATGAAAGTAACACAGGAGAATTGGGGACTGAATCGGACCCGTTGCTTACCTGGGTCCAAGAAAGACTCCTAGAGGATCCAATGGCACAGATCGAAATCAGAGATGAGAACGATAATGTAATCGGGTACTTCAAGCCGTGGCGAACTAACACAGATTCAGATAGAAGTGTGGCCGAAACTACTTCAGATATTTTAAACATTGTCAATCCAATTGCAGGAATCGCTATTGTTGTATTGGAACACGTATCAGACTACAATGAAATTTCAAAAGCCTTAAGCAAAGGACTAGTTACTGTAACAAATTCGGGCGGCATTGCACGTGCTATCCCAATCCAACATATACAAGGCGGTAGACTGGGGAGAGGTGATCTTGCAAACAGAGCAAATTCAGCATTGTCAAATGCAAAATGGGTAAACAGAATAAGATGGTTAAAAAACACTGGAACGGCACTTGGATTTATTGGAATTGCAGCCGACGGAATTCTAAAATCAACTGATGAGGATGGTTTAACTCTTGAGGAAGGTGCATTCTTAGCTGGTGATTTACTGGTATTGGGGGCTACAACCGTATTCTTGACGGGCGGAGTTGGACTAGTAGTAAGTTTTGGGTGGGTAGCGTTCAAAGAATATTGGGCATGGGAAAAAGAACAAGAAAGGATAAGGCAGGAGATTATCAGAGATCACTTTGGTGGTGATGAAAATGCTTACAATAAGGCGGTTATAGAACAACTCAACCAGATTCATAATAATGTGCAGAACTTTTACATGACAAAACCTCTGGATACTTTTACACCGAGTCTTAATATAGGTAACTAAATGATTGGTAGATACTATCGAACTACTTTTAATTATTTTGCCAATTGGTATTGGCTTTTTAACGCAAGTCCAGCAAATGCGAGATACCCAGTCTCATACTTACAAGGCATACATGTTTTAGTGCTGGTCCGTGGTGCTGAATTGGTTGTTTTTGGCAACTTTATACTTCCGCTACCCAGTTCGTTGCTTGATCATCCAAGTGGATTTTGGATGATTGATACAATCGCATTTGGCTTTCTTTTCCTCATCATGAATTTGAGAGTGTTTAACAAAGAATACATATGCAAGATTGAAGGTAAATTTGTGAAGAGTAAATTGAAAGTTCTTCCAAAACTGTTGTTGTTTGTTGTTCCAGGGCTTTGTCTAGGAATGCTTGGGATAGTGGCATTGTTTGGTTCTTGAATTGCCATAAATTAATTTGATTTCGTCAACTGGACTTTCAATGAAATTTAGAAAGATGTCAAGGAATCTCGTTTGTTGAACGGATGATGGGGTACTGGTTATGACATCGGCCTCTTTAACATGGTTGCGCTCGCACTACTTCGACACTGTTCGGTAGACTCACGGCAAGAGCTCAGCAACCAACCCTGGGCTACTTTATTTCACCGCTTCGCGGTGATGCCTGCTGTAGTATCTCCACGTTTAGTGGCGTCTTAAACTCATATCCTACATTTCCCCTTTTTCCTGCAACCTTTCAATAAGTTTTGCGTTATGTCGTCACCAATGACTGACTGGCGGTCAGTAAGTAACTGAACGTCAGTCAGTGAGATCTGAATCAACTCTTCTATACACAATTGGTGAGACAATCGGTAATGCGTATCCGATCGCTTTGTACCCTGCTGGTGTGCTCGCTCGCCCTTCCGTTCCTGGCGTTAGCTGCGCCGCCCGGCCGAGCGCTGTCGTTGGAGCAAGCCTTGGAGCTTGCCGTCCGTAATAATCAGACTGTTGAAATTGCCCGTCTCGAGGTGCTCCGCGCCGATGAGGATGTGTCAGAGGCGTATTCCTATGCGCTGCCTTCGGTGGATGTTTCCGCTGCCTATAACCACAATATCAAACAGCCGGTGTTCTTGTTTCCCGGTGAAAATGGTGAGCAACAGTACATTACCATCGGTTTGAAAAATTCGTATACGGCTGATATTACAGTGACGCAAGCGCTGTTTAATTATGCAGTGCTCACTGGTGTTGGTACGGCAAATGTCTATGCGAATGTGTCGCGTGAAGCGCTGAAGTCTACCATCGTACGCGAGGCGTTTAACACGCGCGTGGCATACCTGCAAGCCCTGCTAGCGCAAGAAAATGTGCGTTTGTACGAGGCTAGTAAAGAGTCGATTGCCGAAAATATGCGCCGCGTGAATATTCTGTTCGAAGAAGGACTCGTTTCCGAATACGATGCCCTCACACTGCAGCTGCTGTTTGAGTCAGCAGATAATGATGTGCTCGCTGCACAGGATGAAGAGACTGCGGCGTTGGCTGGACTCAAGCAAACAATTGGTGCGGATGCAGATGAAGAGTTTGAACTGTCCGATCAGTTGACTGTGCCGCAAATGCCTTCAGCAACGTCTCTCGGTGAGCTGCAAGCGCAAGCGATTGAGATGAATTACGACCTCGCTACACTGCGCCTGCAACGTCAGGTGACAGATGAATTGCTCGAGGTTGAACGCGCTGATTATGTGCCTTCACTGTCGGCGTTTGGACAGTATGCACTGCAAGGCCAAAGTGATGATATGGATTTTGGTGCCCTCACAGATGTAGAAACTGCTGTGGTTGGAGTGCAACTCAATTGGAACCTGTTCCGCGGTAATCGCACGTCTAGCAAAATGGAAAAGGCACGCATCGACAAGCAAAAAGTCGACCAGCAAATCAACTTGGTTGAGTCGCAAATCCGCAACAATGTGGAAACTGCGTATCTGCAATTGCAAACTGCACTTAAACGCGTGCAGGTACAACAACGTTCGGTTGACAGAGCGCAGCGCGGCTACGAGATAGCCCAAACGCGCTACGACAATGGCATTGGTTCTCAATTGGAACTCAAGGACGCAGAAACTACACGTGTCCAATCAGGTCTTGCCTACGCAGCTGCTGTGTTTCAAGCACAGGTTGCACGTGCAACGCTGGATATGTTGACAGGTTCTGTTGAGCCGTCGCTTATCGAGATCC
>JAUHYX010000023.1 GCA_030426285.1 bacterium | reverse complement strand
TGTAACGGCACTCAATGATGTTGCCAACCAAGTGAAAGCCATTGAAGCTGGAGCTGATGACTTTCTAAGTAAGCCAATTGAAGACAAGCTCTTGTTGGCCAAAGTTAAGCTCCTGACTACTATTTCTTTGCAGCGCAAAAAAGCTCGTGCATATGAAAAAGTGGTTGAGCTAGCCCAATCAGGCAGTGTTGATGCTGCGCAAGTAGATTCAGCTCTTTCGTAAAAACGGTACACTCTGTTCAACTAATGCATTTCACCCATGGAGTCTGATAGTTGTGGCTTGAGCCACACACACAACAGCCTAGCCTGCGTTTCTGTGCGTTCACTTCACGCTCTTTGCAATGCGCGCGTCCTCTTCATACAATGTAGAGGGGAATACTGACATGAATGCATGGTTGTTTTTGGCAGTATTCCTGCTGCTTTTCTCTGGATTGGTAACATTCGTACGCACTGTTTGGGATCACCTGTCAGCACGTGAACTCGATGAGGCTCTCAGCAATGAGAGTGATCGCAAGAGAGCCGAGCAATTTCGAGACTATGCGTTTGAGCCTGAACTCAGTTTGCAATGGTCGCAGTGGATCGGAGTGCTCGTTGCTGTTGGACTTCTGTTCGATGTCTTGCGGCACCATGAACTATGGGTCCAAGCTGGGTATTGGTTTGGCTTTGCCTTTAGCACAGTTCTTATCCTTGTGATTGGCAAAGCACTTGGTGCGAGACTGCATGAACGCACTGGGGGATTTGCAGTTCAATCATTGTTTGTCCTTGCCATGTTTTGGAAACCACTCACAGCTTTCTCTTATCTGATCTATCACGCTGTAAGTGGCGGAGACACTGGACAAGAAGAGAGTACTCGTGACGATATTGATGAGTTGCTTGAAGCTGCCCATGAAGATGGCGAGATCGACGAGGATGAGTACCGATTGCTCAAGAATATTATGCGTTTCAGTGACGTATATGTCAGCGATGTGATGACCCCAAGAACGGTTATGTTTGCCGCTGATTCGTCGAAAAACATTGCAACTGTGAGCCGTGACCCCAACATTGTGCGTTATTCGCGTTTCCCTGTGTTTGAAGCAGGTGAGCATGACAATGTGATTGGATATGCTATGACTCGCGACGTATTGTGGGCTGTCATACAAGGCAAGGGAGAAGAGCCAATTCGCAATCTCGTGCGCGAGGTGTACTTTATCCCTGACAACATTCAACTTGATAGAGCTTTGGAAGACTTCCTGCAGCGCCGCGAACACCTTTTCGTGGTGGTGGATGAACATGGAAGTGTTGATGGGATTATTACCATGGAAGACGTGGTAGAGACGATCCTAGGTGCAGAGATTATCGACGAAGTTGACACAATTGCAGATCTGCGCACACTTGCCAAACAACGCCGCGACCGCAGAATCGGTCGGCAGTAGCGCTTTACATACCCCAATGTTTCTTGATCTCTGTCAGGATGCGGCTGGTTACCTTGAAGGACCCGTTGGCCTGCGCTTCCCAACGCTAAACACACCTCTCGTCCCATCACATTTGGGCAATTCGTTTGAATGCAACAAGTAGCTCTTGCAAACCCTTTTCTGCTGCTCGAGAATAATTTTGGCCAAAAAAAAGCTCCACCTAATCTAGGTGGAGCTTTGCGGGACCGACGAGACTTGAACTCGCGACCTCTGGCTTGACAGGCCAGCGTTCTAACCAGCTGAACTACGATCCCATACATTTTCAACTCTTTTTGTGGACTCGAGGGGGATCGAACCCCTGACCTCTTGAATGCCATTCAAGTGCTCTCCCAGCTGAGCTACGAGCCCCTTGCGTCTCCAAAAGAGAATACAAATCTACGCGTGATTTCATTATGAAGCAACAAATAATTTGAGAGACTGCGAAAAAAGTTATCCACAGCTGTTCTACTGTTGCTCAATAAGGTAGTTTGTATTTCGTTCTCAACTATGACATGTTTCTACAACCTTTGAATAAAAGCACGAGTATATGAATACAGCCTTGAACCTATGTAAAAACGAATGGGTGTACTTTCAAGTTTCGAATCCAACAGTTTTGAAACTGCAGGGAGAGGACGCTGGGAGTTTAATACACCGACTCTCAACAAATGCCGTGCAGCAGCTTTCAAACGGTCAAGGAACACTCACCGTGCTCGTCACGGAGAAAGGCAGAATTATTGACTGCGTGAGTTATAGTGTTGTAGATAGCGCAATCTATCTCGTTGGGTCCGAAGGCAAAGCAGCAGAGCTTATCCGCTGGATAAAGAAATATGTCATTATGGAAGATGTGAAGATCAGCAATATTTCTGAGTCGTGCTCGCCGCTGATTGTCACGGGGCCACATGCCGCTGCCTTGATGGAGCATTACGCTCCCAAAACAGATCTCAACAATGTTGCCGTAGGAGCAGCAATAACGCTAAGCGACGGAAGTTTGGCAATACGCTACCCCGCATTGGTGGAAACCACATGGGTGCTGCTAGGCAATGAGAAATCGTCAATAGTAGGAGATATTCGCGCAGATGAAGCGCGCGATGCAACTGATACGTATGATGTTGTTCGTATTCATGCTGGTTGGGGGAAGTCTGGACATGAATGGACAGATCAGTTTAATCCGCTTGAGGCCGGTTTGGTTGGCTGGGTTGATTTTACCAAAGGGTGTTACATTGGACAAGAAATAGTAGCGCGGTTGGACAGCTATGACAAGGTGAAGCACAGATTGATGGGGTTCACCTCACCCACTGCGGCTGAAGGGAATGTTGTTTTAGACGGTAAACCTATCGGATTTGTGACTTCATGTGTGCCGTTCGACGATGGTTTTCTCGGTATGGCTCTTGTAAGAACCGCACATGCCGTACATCAAAAGTCGCTAGAAACTGAAGGCGGTCCAATTGACCTTAGAATGCTCCCAATGGAATTCGCGTAATGTCAGAACTGGTGTGCATCACAGGTGCTACTGGCAATCTGGGAAAGAGTGTTGCGAGAATGTTCTTGCACCGAGGTTGCCGAGTGTTGTTGCAGTCTCGCTCTCAGCAACGCTTAGACGCGCTTGTTCAACAACTGCAAAGCTCATGCGGTTGTGACGCCCATATATGTGCTATTGTTGCAGATGTTACAACTGAAGAAGGGCGATTGAAACTAGCCCGTGTTTGCTCAGCTCTCAGTGGCACTGACCGTGTTGCACTTGTTCACCTGGTGGGAGAGTTTCCGCGAAATGCCGAGTTCTCTCAACTGCAGTCACATGAACTCACACGCATTGTACACATAAACGCCCTGTCTGGAATAAACACAACCAGAATTCTCGCATCACAGATTCCATTGCACAGTGTTGTGCTGTTCGCTTCAATTGGAGCGCACATACATCTGCAGCACCGCCCACACTACAGACTGTCAAAGATGCTTGTGAAAGATGCCGCATCGGTGTTGAGTCGAGAGTTAGCGCCCAACATTCGCGTGAATTCTGTTTCGCCTGGAGCCATATTTGTGGACTCTCCTCCAGCTGGTGCTCCTCCGGAGACGCGTATTCCACTTGCTAGGTACGGCAAAGGGAACGATATTGCTGAAGCCGTTTGGTTTCTCACCAAACAGGCAACATATGTCACTGGCCAAGACCTCGTTGTAGACGGTGGCTTGTCACTGTAATCACCCAATCAACAGAGAGAACACATTATGAGTTACGACGACTATAGACCTCACCTGCCCAAGGCCGCAAAAGCCTATGAGAGCAGCAACTTCATGAACTCGCGTGATGCTCGTCCGCTTCGAATTATGTCGGAGTATGTGTATCCAGAGCAGGTGTTTAGTAAGCACAATGTCCGCAATACCATTGTGTTTTTTGGTTCAGCAAGAATACAATCACCCAAGCAGTATGAAGACAAAAGACAGTCACTGGAAGTGCTGTGCGAGAAAACTACAGGTCCCGGCAGGGAAGCAATCAAGAAAGAATTAGCCGCACTAAAGCAAAAAGGCGCACTCGTTCGTTATTACGAGGACGCCCGTGAACTCAGCCGCCGCATCACCGAATGGTCACTGCAGTTTCCTAGAGAAAAACAGTTTATCGTTTGTTCTGGTGGTGGGCCAGGCATTATGGAAGCTGCAAACCGCGGCGCACATGATGCAGGTGGCGAGAGTATCGGACTCAGCATAAGCTTACCGCATGAACAACGTCCAAACGCGTGGATCAGTCCACAATTCAATCTCGAATTTCACTATTTCTACATGCGTAAACTCTGGTTTATGTATTTCGCCAAAGTACTTGTGGTGTTCCCTGGTGGATTTGGCACGTTCGACGAACTCTTTGAATTGCTGACACTCGTACAAACGCAGAAAATAGATAAGCCAATGAAGATTATGATTTACGGCAAAGAGTTTTGGAATAGTATTGTCAACTTCGACAAACTTGCTGAGTTTGGTGTCATCAGCCCTGAAGATTTGGAGCTGTTTGAATTGGTCGATACAGTTGACGATGCGTATGAATTTTTAACTACTCACTTGCCATTGATGCTTACATGAAAGTGAATGTTGTACATATAGGACAAGATTCTCGTTTCAACGATGCGCTTTCGAGTGACACAATTGACGTTCAGCTAATACCTGCAGAAGACGTACATCATTTGAATCGTTCGCTTCAGGACGCAGCATTGGTACTTGTTGATCTTACTACTTCTAAAGAGCACTTCACAACTCTAAGAGTGACATTGCAGCAAGTGGCGTGTCCTACAGTAGGCTTCTCGTACGGCATTGACCCAGCAGTAGTGGAGTCTGCCAAATACGTAACAGGCCGTAGTCCGCTCACTCGTGAGCAACTCCAACAGTTTGTTCAATCACTCGCAACTACATAAATGTTTAAGACTCAGATCAACTACATCGCCATTTTAGGTTTGCTCATTCTGCTTTCATTGGCAGCACCGATCGCAAAGGCAGGAGAGGTTGAGGTACGCCCTGCACACCCGCAAGTTGGCGGCAACATTGCTTTGTATTTCACGCCCAACGAAGGGTATCCCGGCAATCCATTTATGGTTGCAACAGTTTATGGTTTTACACCGCTAGCAACAGAACCAGTTGTTCGTTCGACAGTGTTGAATTTTCAGCGTTCAACACAGGATTTCCGCGGCCAGTTCTTTTCCGAACTGCCTTTTGTGTACTTGCTTATTGAATTCACTGATGGAAATGTAACAGATAACAATAATGGCAAGTTCTACTCAGTGTATATGCACAATCGGGAGCATCTTGCACGTTTCGCCCCTGAAACAGCTGCGTTGTGTTTCAGTGGTTTGAGCAATATCTCACAGCGTCCAAACACGGTACTGGCTGACAGTCTCATTCATCTAGCGAAGTCTTCAACGGGTGAGAGCCTTGTGTTTTCTGCAATCTTGGATGCTTACCAACAAGAGGACGCCGAACAGCTCGAAGTTGCGCTTGATGCTTTTGACGATATTGAGACTGATCATGAAGTGAAAGCTCTGTTAGATGCTCTAGAGTATTTTGATCTTCAAGAAGAGTTTGCGGAGTATACACTCAAAGCTCGTGAACGCTTCCCAATGAGTTTTGTGCTGTATCCGTATTATGGACGTTTGCTTTTTGCTGGCCAAACAGAGTTGACCGAAGAAATGCAACAGTATGTTGAAGCGTCGCGAACATTTGCTGAAAAATACGGCAAAGAAGAAGTTGAGCACTTGTTTGTTCCGGTGTTTCGGTTTTTCTCAGACAATGACATGGTAGAAGACGCGCGTCAACTCATCGAAGAACAATACGTGCACCCACATCTGTCAATACCATTGGCACGCAAGATTGGAAAGAATGGGGATATGCACATGGCTCTCGAACTGGTGGCCGCATCTGCTGGAATAGCCGAGCAGAAAATTCGTTGGTTTGAGGAGAATCTAAACCACGATGTAGTGAAATACAATCAAATTATTCGCGATAACGCCCGCCTGTTGTTTGTTCTTGCACTGTTAGAATATGAAGATGGAATAAATGATGACATCGTACTGTCTCGGATTTCCCAAGGCTTGCAGATGTTGGACGAAGACGTCACAAGTTCGGACTACGAGCAAGTACTCGATATCTATCTGAGCAATGGCAAATTGAAGGACGCGTTTTCTGTTATCATGGCAGCGGCGTCAAACGAACTGCTAACCGAAGACATGGAAAAGAGTGGTGAAGGTGTCTTTGAAGAACTCAACAGACGCAGAATGGGAGAGGACACCACATCGTTTCAAACTCTGCTTTCTCGAGTAGTTGTAGACAATGAAGAAAATGAAGTCAATAGCACGTTTGACAGAATGTATGAGCTTGACACTCTCAATCTACATGGCACCAGAACCTCTGGCGAAACATGGCGCATTGAACAAGACTACACGGTTATCGTGCACGGTGGCGATGTTTTGGCGCGAACAATGTTAGCCGACTCACTTGCTAGAGTGATGGTCAAGAATAGCAAAAATATGTTAGACTCTGAGAGAATAGATGTAGTGGTTTGGAATACCAAAACCAAGGTTGAAGATGTGCGAGCAGCACGTGACAACACAAAACAAGAACTGACCTTTGTACTCGATCCATCGCAGACGATGTATACACAGTATGGAGCAGCCCCAGATGCTGGTTGGATTCTTATTGGTAGTCGAGGGGAATTGCTGTTCGACGATCTCAATGCTGACCTGCGATTGGCCTTGAGAGTATTGGGTCGACACAGCAAGTAACGCGTCAAGCATTGATGTGTTCTCAATTCATGAAGTGCTACAAATGTGGTACATTTGAAGAAAGTCTACGAGCAAACCGATTGGAAATGATGGTTAGATTTGTCAAAAAATGTGTAGGCACCTTGTGTGCTGTTGTTGTGGTTTCATGTTCAGCGAACGGCGATGTTGAGAAGGCGCGTTCGTTTCTCCAATCTGGAGATACCACTGCTGCGATATCCGAGTTGGAAATTGGCGTACAGCAAAAGGACATTGAGTCCATGGAATTGTTGGCAGGCCTGTACTTCGATGCCATGCAGTTTGAAAAGGCGGAGCATGTTTTAACTGAATTGCTCACGACTTCAAGACTTCACAACAAATACTATTACCATCGGGGTGTGGCCCGACTTGCTCAGGAAAATTTTGAGGGTGCCAGATCTGATTTCACTGTGGCAATGGACTCGTTTGAGCCAACTGTGCAAATGTTGAATAAACGCGCCGAAGCATACGTTGGTGAGGGGCGCGTTCCAATGGCGTTTCAAGATTTGGATCAAGCAATTGCTCTAGATTCGTCAGCAGTTGAGTCCTATTTTGCAAAAGCAAACATCTACTTCGAATTGGGCAACTATTCGATGGCAGACTCGATGTACTCGCAAGCCCTTGCACAAGCTCCAGATTCACCAATTCTGTACCACAATCGCGGCAACGCACGCACACAGACTGGCGATATCCCCGGCGCACTTGCTGACTACTCCAAAGCCCTAGAACTGTTTCCTGGAAATACGGATGCATTGCTCAGTAGAGCTAACGCGTACTACAATATTCGCGAATTCGATAAAGCCGTAGAAGACTTTCATCGCGTGCTTGAAATTGATCCCAGACAGCTCGATGCGTGGCACTATATTGGACGTGTGCGGTTTCAACAAGGCAAGTACAAAGAAGCTGAAGCAGCAGTTACTAAGTACATTGAGATGCGACCAGATTACCACTATTCATGGCATCAACGTGCGGAAGTACGGTTAGCTGCTGGAGACAAACAAGGTGCCGTGGATGATCTCAATGAGTATTTGAGACGCAATCGCAACGCGAATGAAGATGCTGCGGGCATACGAAAACTTATCGATTCTCTTGGTTTTGAAAGTATCCCATACGAATACCAACGCGTGACACAGGAGTCGGGTTCTTTTTCGTTTGAAGCACCTAATGAGTGGTATGTGGCTGGCTTTAACGACACAGATGTTGCCCACTTTTTTGTCAGCAGAGAAAAGCTGATCGATGAGCTGTCTCGATATTCAGTTGGTGCAACTGTTTCCATGATCGTGAATCTCGATCAATACTACGGCAAAATGACGTCTGAAGAGATTGTGGCAAAATTTGTGAACGATGCCAATGCCTCAGCACAGGAGTCAATTGTCAACAATGTTCTCAGCGAGACCAATGTCACTGTTTCAGGCTTCACAGGTGTTCGCCGTGAAATTGAAGCTCAAGATTTTGCCGAGTTCCCAAAGTCGTATATACGTCAACTCATCGTTAGTCGCGACAATATTCTGTACATGGTAAATCTCGAGTGTGTGTGGACGGAACGCGAAGCATTTATGCCTGTGTTAGATCGAATTGAGTCGACATTAGACCTAACAACAAAAATTCCTGAGCTTCCGCAAGAGCCATCATTGCAATAGGGTAATCCTACACACTATTCGGTAGCACCGTTAGGTTGGCTTCTTATAGTTTCAGATATTTGTAGCCGTGCCAATTCAGTTTGTACCATCAAAAGCAGAATGTTTCCAGAATGAAGTCTTACGCAACTCCGCTTGTGCTCGCTGCAGTTCGGTCTTTAGGTGCCGATGTAGATACTGTTGTTTTTGAAGCTCCGCGCAACCCCGAGCACGGAGATTTGTCTACAAATGTTGCCATGACATTGGCCAAACAGCTCAAGAAGGCTCCGCGCCAAATTGCGGAGGACATTGTTGATGCGTTAGACATGGACAGCTCAATTGTCACGGAGGTTTCGATTGCCGGTCCTGGCTTCATCAATTTTAAGTTCTCAACTGGTTTTTATGGCAAACGATTGCACGAAGTATTGAAGATAGGTGACTCTTTTGGTAGAGTTGAATCGGGGACTGGAAAGACTGTCAATGTTGAATATGTCAGCGCAAATCCAACTGGTTTGCTGCACCTTGGTCACGGTCGTAATGCGGCCGTCGGCGATACGGTAGCTAATATCCTGGATTGGAATGGTTACGATGTGACGCGGGAGTACTACTTCAACAATGCCGGCAATCAAATGACGATGCTCGCCAAGAGTATTCACGCCCGCTATATGCAAATGGAGCAACCTGATTTTCCCATGCCTGAAAACGGCTATATGGGGCCATATATCGCTGAAATTGCTGCGGAAGTAAGGCAGAAACACGGTGACGGTTTCAAAGAGTTGAGTAGCGAGCACTTAGAAGTTTTTCGCAGCGAAGGCGAGCAGTGGTGCACACAGCGCATCAATATCACCATGGAAAGCCTCGGCATTCATCACGACGTGTTGTTTAACGAAGATACATTGTATACCGAAGGAAAAATTGATTCGGTGATTCAGCGCCTGCGCGATGCTGGATATGCGTATGACAAAGACGGAGCCGTGTGGCTGAAGCTTTCTGAATTGGGGCTCGACGATGACAGAGTCATTGTCAAGAGCACTGGTGAACCAACCTATCGTCTACCAGATATTGCTTATCACATTACGAAGCTCGAACGCGGGTTTGACGTGGTTGTAGACATTTTTGGACCAGACCACATCGCCACCATTCCAGATGTCATGGCCGGTTGCCGTGCTCTTGGATTTGACGATTCGAGGATCCGTCCGCTGATTTACCAAATCGTAGCTCTTTACGAAAATGGACAGCAAGTTAAAATGTCTAAACGTACAGGGAAGAGTTATACACTTGACGACTTGATTGAAGAGCTCGGTGCTGACGTGGTGAGATTCTTTTTTATCATGCGCGGCATTACGACGCCGTTGGACTTTGATTTGGACTTGGCGCGCGAACAGTCAGACAAAAATCCGGCATTCTATCTTCAGTATGCACATGCACGAATCTGCAGTGTTTTTGCCAAGGCAGAAGTGCCAGATGTGAGCTCAGTGAACTGTGATGTGCTGCAAGACGAGCACGAAATTGCGCTCATCCAACAATTGTTGCGCTTTCCTGAAATTGTTGAGAGAGCAGGGCGCACGTTGGAGCCGGTAACAATTGTAGAGTATTTGCGAGAGGCCGCGGCATCGTTCCACCGCTTCTATCACTTCTGTCCAATACTCAAAGCAGAATCAGAGGATTTGAAACAAGCGCGTTTAGCACTGTGTGTCATGGCTCGCATTGTTATTCGCAATGGGTTAAGCATACTCGGGATTTCTGCTCCGAACAAGATGTAAGGAGTGCAACAGCTCGCTATGAGCTTTTTGCTACACTTGGCTCATCAATAGTCAGGATTCCGTCGTCTGCATTAAGTGTTGCTTGCACACCAACAGGCACGGTAATTTTGCTGCGAATGTGGCCAATTGGTAGGCCGTATACTGCCGGAACTCCCAAACTCCTGATTCGAGTTGTGAGTACTTCTTCCAAACTAGGAGAGTATTTGTAGCTTGGGTTGGAAGAATGTTCACAATTCTTGAAGCGACCGATAGCAATGGCTTTGCATGTTTGCAGCTTGCCAGCGAGCCACAATTGCGTGAGCATCCTATCAATGCGATATGGTTCTTCCGATATTTCTTCGAGAAAAAGCACCGCATCTGTTGTGTCGATCTCAAATGGTGTACCCAGTGTGCTGACTAGTAATGTGAGGTTGCCACCAATGAGTTTGCCACTGGCAGTGCCCTCGTGAAGAGTCACTAACCTTCGTTCAGAAAACACCACGCCGTTGAATTCTTCGCTGTCTCGCACCGATGTTGAGGATTCGCCGTACAAAACATGTTTGAAATATTCTGTTGTAAATGAATCAAACGTAGACGATGCAACTGGCCCGTGAAAGGCAACAACACCAGCATGTTCCCAAATTGCGTTGACAAGTGCCGTGATGTCCGAATAGCCCACTATTATTTTTGGGTGTGCTCGAATAACATCAAAATCCAATAGCGGAAGGATGCGCATGACACCATATCCACCACGAGCGCATATAATTGCATCGATATCGTCGCGCTGAATAAACTCCATAAACTCTGCAGCCCTCGCCTCATCTGTATCCGCGAGGTACCCATTGCGGCGGTAAATGGAGTCGCCATACTCAATGATACAACCGAGTTTGGTTAAGGCCTTAACACCACTCTTTAGGTCGCTTTTGTCCACTCCGCTAGCCGGCGCAAGAATAGCAACTTTTGACCCCGGTACCAGTGAGGGAGGAAGAATCCTTTCGGATGACTTCGTTACCTCTGAAGTGACCGCAGCCGTGCTTTCGACCACTTGTTGTTGTGATGAGTCAGATGCGGTTGAATCAGCGGTTTTAGGGGATGAATTCTGCAAGGCTTTGAGAAGGCCATTGCCCGCAAGTGGTGTGACCGCTGCGCCGTATGCCGAAAATTTTAAGAAGTTTCTTCTATTGGAGTTCATACCGGTATGTCGTTGAGTGTTGCTTGTGTGCTACGTAAATCTACTGTATTGCTAACAAGTGCCGTGCCTAATTTCTTCATGATGCCCTGTTCACAACAACACAGTAACATTGGGCGCGTTTCGGACTTCTTATTGACAATGTCCCGCGAATTAAACAGATTGTCGAAATGAATACAATGAAAATACGGTGTGATACACACGCAATATTGTGCGCTTTTATTGTGTGTATATACTTTGCGTGGACGCCTCTTGCGGCTCAAGATACAATTAGAACAGTTGAGCTTCGCGACAGTGTTCGCATGCTTGAAGGTGAACCCTCGTATTACTTTGGTGTGTTTGGGGGGCTTCAGCGATGGAGTCACGAAACTAACCAATTGATATACAAAGGCGAGGTAGAGTGCTGTCAGTTTAATACAGCTTCGGCAATCGGATGGCAGGCTGGATTGACATTCGATTATATTCTCGTTCCGGAGTTGCTAGAAGTTTCAGCCCGTGTGGCGTACGATATGCGTCCTTTTGCGTTTTACAAAGTGTATGATTCGCTGCCTCTTTCGCCAAATGAGCAGCTTGAGGTTGCCAACAGATACGAAGGCAGCGTGGGATATCTCACAGGATATGCCGGCGTGAATGTCATACCATTAAGAGAAATTCCAGCTTACGTGCGTGTTGAGCTTGGTGCTACCACAATTATTCCTAACAGTGAGTCTACCCAATATCGCGAGATTGTGAACGAAGGCAGAGTTTTTCCCGAAACTGAAACCAAAACACAGACTCTTCCCAATGGCATGCCCTTGAATCTTGGAAATTCACTACATGTAGCTGGAGCTTTGGGTGCTGACATTCCGTTTCAGCCGCAGATTAGTATTCGACCTGAAGTAGGGTACCGCTACCCAATCACATCGATGAGTAGAGACTGGGACTGGAAAGCGGATGCCATATTTGCATCTGTAGGATTGAGGTATGAGTTTCGAGACGACCGTTACGAGACAATTCAATACGAGCATGAATCTATTGAAATTGTGTGGCCAGAAGATACCGTGCGCATGGTTGAACAACCCGTTACGATTGTCACATTGGATTCCGAACCACTGCTGGTACAAGAAACTGTGGTGACGCAAACATTCCCACTGTTGCCGTATGTGTTTTTCGACTCGACAGCAACTGAGCCCAATGATCGTATGCAAAGAATAGAGTATGCAGATGATTTTAGCACAGATGAATTGGTGCGCTCAACATTGCCAACATATTACAACATGCTCAATATCGTTGGTCAAAGACTCAAGCAATACCCGGAAGCGACGTTGACGGTAACTGGTACATCTGATGGAAGAGAAGCAGGTGCTGAACAACGAGAAGTGTTGTCACTGGCGCGCGCTCGCTCCATTGGTGACTATCTATTTCAGACATGGGGAATAACAAATCAAGTTCAAATTGAAAGCAGATCCTCTCCGTCTGTGCCCAGTAGCGATCAGTACGAAGAAGGATTTGAGGAAAACAGAAGGGTAGAGCTCTTTTCTTCTGATCCGCGTATACTCGCACCTGTAGTGCATTCGCGATTTGATGAGTTTGATGCATTGAGAACTAAGCAGCAGTTTGGCGTGAAATTAAATAACGAGCAGCAGGCTCGCTCGTGGACTCTTGAGATTTCGTTTAAGAATCGACTGCTCAAAGCGCAAACAGGCACTGGAGTGCCACCGAGTAGGCTTGACCTGCCAATAAGCAATGAGATGTTGGAAGGGCTTGGCCCAGAACTTGCTACAGAAGATTCACTGTCTGCTACGATCGCAGTTGAACTCTTAGATGGTTCATCGGTCCGAGCGTCTTGTCCGGTTCCTGTGCACGTAGCGCAAAACACATTTGAAGTGTCGCGGCTCAGCTTGATTGTGTTTGACTTTGACAGAAGTGATATTTCGGAGCTCAACAAAAAAATGATGGAACAATTTGTGCAAACTGCGATTAAGGACGGTTCCATGGCTTCTATTACCGGCAGTACCGATAGGCTTGGTGAGGCGCGGCACAACAAGGAATTGTCACAAGCGCGTGCCGAAGCTGTGCACTCATACATGCAAAACCTAGTGCCGGATTTTGAGAACTATACGTCTGTGAAAGGAATTGGCAACAGCTATCTACCTTTTGATAACAATTTGCCTGAAGGCCGCTTTTATTGCCGTACTGTTACGGTTGAAATTCGCACGCCTGTTAACTAGATGGCACAATAGGCTAGACTCGTCACCATCATTGCTATAACTTTGATCTAGAATGAAAAAGGCGTAATTTGTGAATCTATTCAGGAAAGATGCCGGAGTGGTCGAACGGGCTCGCCTGGAAAGCGAGTGTGCCCTCACGGGTACCGAGGGTTCGAATCCCTCTCTTTCCGCAGAAAAGTTTGTAGAAGCGGTGCTCAAATTCAGAGCATCGCTTCTTTTGTTTTAAACTCTCACACCGAGTTTTTACTGTGTTGCGCCACGAGCTGTGACATGTGGTCAGATAGCGACTCTATTATTGCGCGCCAAGAGTATGTTTGTATTGTTAGTTTCCGAGCATTGGAACCCATTTCTGCTCGCACCGTCTTGTCTTGCAAAAGCGCAATGAGATGCTGGAGCATTGCGTCGGCAGTATCTGCTACAAACAAATCCTTTCCGTGCTTTCCTTTGATCCCCTCTGCGCCAACGCTTGTTGAAACAATAGGTAGTTCGAGACTCATAGCCTCTACAATTTTCAACCTCATACCACCACCACTGAGCAGAGGAACGAACATCACATCATAAGCGCTCATAAAGTCTACCGCACTCGGGACATTCGCGTGCACTTCAACATTGGGTTTATCCTGGTATGCAATCACTGATTTGGGCGGATTTTTACCGCCAATGGCAATGGTCACATCTGGCACAGCAGCAATCAATTGCTCGTACATGTGTTTGAAGAACCAGTGCACTGCTTCCTCGTTTGGAGCCCATTCTAAACTGCCAAAAAAGACAACCGAGGGCGATGTAGTTTCAACGGTGATATTGCGCGCAAAAAGTGATGTGTCAACACCTGCAGGTACTGTATATGGTCGAGCCTGTGGGGCAATGTCTAGAACGCGATCTCTATCTTCGTCGGTGACAGTATACACTGCATCAAACAATGGGTAATGTCGCTCTTCAAACAGTCTCGTTTTTTCTGCCAATACATTGCGGTACATTCGTCGCAAAAGTGTCGGCTCATTTCCAGCTAGGCGGTTTTGAATAAAGTGCTCAACATTGTGTGCGCGCAGCACAATTGGGCCGCGATGGTGATAGTGCACAACATTGTAGTAATACGCAATGCACGTTGCATCAATGAATACAATATCGTATTTGTGCTGATCCAAATGGTTCGAAAGCATCTGTTCGAACTCGCTGCTATAGAAACGTTCAAATGTGTAGGGCACGTCGCTGAACAAGTTAAACAGCGCTCCGCGTTTGCTGATATCGGTGTTGATATCGAGTGCATACACAGCATCAGTCACGGATTCCATCACCGATGGAGATTGGTAGTGCTTGTTCGTGTTTAGCGTGAACAGAGTTATTGTATGACCGAGCTCGTGTAACTCTCGCGTGATATTGTACGAGCCGATAGCGCCACCGTCGTCCAACGGCCAAGCAATTCTCGGTGTGATTTGCAGGATCGTCATGCAGCAAATGTACACAACAATTGCCAATCGGAATACAAAATGGTCTTTGCTGCCGTATCGAGATTGCATTTCCGTATCTTGCGATCATGAATACTCTCAACGAACAACTGTTGCTACCACACCGCGTTGTGTTGGCTTCTGCTTCGCCAAGAAGAACTGCGCTGCTCGATCAGGTGCAATTGAGCCATGAGGTGTTGCCTTCGAGCATTGATGAAGAAGCAATTCGATTGCAATACTTTGACCACTATGACGAATATGTTGAACACTTGGCCGAAGCCAAGGCAAAACAAGTGTTTGATCAGAACCAAGATGCCCTTGTTATTGGTGCTGATACCGTGGTTGTACTTGACGGGAAAATTCTTGAAAAGCCAAAACACAAAGATGAGGCTTTTGAAATGTTGAGCCGCTTGTCAGGACGCACCCATTCCGTGTTTACTGCTACAGCGTTGTGCGCTCCGCAATACGAGGATCTCCAAACGGTCGAAACCAAAGTCACATTTCGTTCTATGAGTGAGGCCGAGATTCACAAGTATATCGATTCTGGCTCGCCGATGGACAAGGCTGGAGCCTACGGCATCCAAGATGATTATGGTGCCTTGTTTGTCGTTGGTGTCGAAGGATGTTACTACAATGTGGTTGGGCTTTCACTGTCCAATTTGTTCCTCATGTTACAGTCTTATGCCGTGGGAAATGCAGCATAAACACACAACACAAACAGCACTTCTGTTGAGTCCATGGTTGCTGGTCTTTGTCGTGTTTTGGCTGTACCCACTTGCGCATGCCCTGTACCTGAGTTTTACAGATTACGCGACACTAACGAATACCACCACCTGGATTGGTCTCGGTAACTACGAGCGCTTGTTTCAGGATGAAGTGTTCTGGACGGCTTTGGGAAATACCTCGTTCTTCGTGATTGGTACTATTCCTTTTACGACAATCTTTGCATTGATCTTGGCAGTACTTCTCAATCGCGAGTTGCGGTTCACCAAGTTTTTCAAGTCTGCCTTTTTCATGCCAAGCGTCACATCTCTCGTTGTGATATCCCTCGTGTTCACAAATCTATATGCCGGTGATGGAACCATCAATGGCATTTTGGATATGCTTGGATTGCCGTTTCCTGAACATGGCTGGCTGCTCGACACAGGCTTGGCCTTGCCGGCAATTATGGCAATGGAGGTGTGGATCGCCACTGGTTATTACATGGTTCTGTTTCTTGCGGCCTTGCAAACGATTCCGAATGATCTCTACGAAGCGGCTGAGCTGGCGGGAGCGAGTGCCTGGGAACAGTTTCGACTTATCACGGTGCCGCTACTAAAGCCCACTCTGACATTTGTTGTCGTCATCAACACCATCAAGTCGTTTCAAGTGTTTGTTGAAATTTACGTTATGACACGTGGCGGCCCGTTAGACTCAACAACCACACTCATTTATCAAGTGTTTGTGGCGGCCTTTGAAAAGTCAGACCAAATGGGTTATGCAAGTGCGCTTGCATGGGTAGTTTTTGTGCTTATCGGTATCTTTGCAGCTATTCAGTTCAAATTTCTACGCGTAAAGTCGTAGGCATAGAGGAATCATGGAAGGTTTAGAAATTTTAGATGTTGTGTTGTATGTCGTGTGCTGCGCTATTGGTGCGGCTTTTGGCATGATCCCCACAGCATGGTTAGTTACACGCAAAGTGCGCAACGGAGCAGATATCACCTCGGAAGGGTCTGGCAATGTAGGTGCTCGCAATACATATGATGTTACAGGCAGTAAAAAGGCAGGTCTCTTAGTTGCGTTAGTAGACATTCTCAAAGGATTTGTACCAATTGTGGTGTCTTCCTGGATAGTTCCCGAAAATTTCGTGTATGCTGCCGGGGCAGGGTTCTTTGCAGTTGCGATGCACAATTTCAACCCGTTGCTAGGGTGGAAAGGGGGGCGAGGCCTCGCCACTGCGGCGGGAGTGTTCCTAGCTCTTTGCCCTGTTGCCGTCGTGTTCTGGGGCGTTATGTATGTCACTGGACGAGCAGCAATAACAAAGAACGTCAACGTGTTGTCGGTGATAGCGACACTGGGAATGGCAGCAATGCTGTTTGGAACGCCAGTTGACGCAGAGGCTTTCAATAATTTCTTGATTGACATGATGTGGCTCACGCCGGCTGAATTCTCATCGCAGCTCAAAGTGTTTGTTATCGTAATCTCATTGCTTATTATCTACAAACACATTGAACCGATTAGAGCATTGGTTCAGCAGAAGCAAAAGCAAGAAACGCAGAACGATACAGGCTCAGAGAATGTCTGAGTCAAAACTCAATGCAAAGGGTATGGTGTCCGCTGGGAGCATTGTGTTTCTCAGTCAGATTGGCACCACACTGTGTTTCCTGCTGAGTTTGATTCTCGTACTTTCCAATTTAGAAAAGTCTGAAAACGGCGTATTTTTCTTCATCCAAAAGGGTGGCGAACTCGGTATGATGTTGCTTGTTGAGGCCGGCATGACCAATATCATCATCCGGTACATTATTCGTTACCGTCAACGAGCAGATGCAATTCTATCTACTCTTTTGCGCATGCGTTTCGTTCTTTGGGCTGCCGTTTCAGTGTTGATGATGGCCACCACATGGGTATTTGCTCCTTCTCACATTGTAGCTGTTGCTTATCTCTGCGGATGGTATTTGTTTGCCAACCGGGCTGCAATCGTTCGTTTTTCCTTTGAGGCTGAGCGTCGGTCGCACAACAATTACGCGGTTGTAGCATCGGCAGCGCTGCTCGATGCTGTTTTGTATTTGTTGCTATTGTATTTCTGGCAAGCTGACTTGACGCCAACGCGAGTGTTTCAAATACAGTGTTTGAGCGCCATACCTGGCTTTGTACTCATTGCGGCTACTAGTAACCTTCGCCAGCGATTCACGGCAGGATTTCACCCCAAAATTGCCGCACTGTTGTATCGGTCCGCTATACCAGTAGTACTCACGATGATACTGATACAACTTCATGACAAAATTGATGTCATTGCGTTGGAGTACTTCTGGAATACATCTGAGCTCGGAATCTATGGTGCTGCCTATAGAGTAAATGCTCCGTTTATTCTGGTGCTGTCCACTCTCATTTTTGCCCTCGTTCCAGTTATTGTGTACAAGCAGAAGATGAAGCACGACAATTGGAATGAGTTTATGTTTGTAGCGCTAAAAGGACTCATGCTCGCGGGTACAGGCATTGCAATTGTTGGCGCTATTTGGCATCAGTTGATTATTGAGGTGCTTTCAGGTGGACTGTACAGTGATGTTCCCTGGCAATTCATTATCATGGTGTTTGCAGCAATTCCTGTTTTAGTCGTTGATTTCACCAAAGAAATGAACATTGCACTTGGACATCAGAAACGCAACTATTGGCTTGCATGGACTCTCCTTATTGCTACCACTGTGTGCGCCGTGACGCTCACTCCGTGGCTGGGTTCGCTTGGAACAACGCTGTCGCGCCTTGTATCTCTCTCAGCCGCGTCAGCGGCATCTTTCTATGCTTTGCATCTTTTGCTCACTCGACAGCAGCACAGGAAACTTCTCTTTCGTGTCACTGTTGCCGTTGTACTGTCAGGCGGTTTCACGGTGTTTTGCATTCAGGTGTTTGAACCAATCATTGCAACATGCATTGCACTGCCGGTCTTTTTAGGGCTGGTTTTTGCAACTGGAAGTATGTCGGTTGCTGAAATAAAGGAGTTCGTAGCTCTTGTAAGACGTTGATTTGGTGTAAATTGCACCTTCAATGCCCAAGAACTAGAATCTAGCCGGTGAACTTTTTAGCAAATCCCAGAACGACTCCAACACTGTTTCAACTTGCGTTTGACGCACTAGCACTGGTGCTTTCATTCGTTGGTTATCTGGCGTTTTTGTGGATTGCCTGGGATGAGGTTCCTACACTGGAGACAACCAGCGAAACCGTTGTTTTGTACGCCGGTGCTTGTACCGCCGTAACAGCAACATGGATGCTTATGCTGTGGTTTGGCGGATTGTACCGAGATTGGTACAACAAGTCTCCATTTGCAGAATATGCAGGAATCGCAAAGGTGACATTTGCTGGGTGTGCAATGTTGCTCGTTGTGTTTTTCGTAGCCGACGATGCCAGTGCTTCCGAGCTGCCAGCCCGACTCAAAGTGTTTCTCTACTGGGTAGTGCTGTTGGTGTTTTTAGTTGTTGGCCGTTTATCAGCGCGTTCAGTTCAACGCCGACTTCGTGAAAAAGGTGTGATCGCCTTAAAGACCCTCGTGATGGGGGATCCTACTCGCGTTACTGCCTTGTTAAAAGCAGTTGAATCAGCGAGTGCTTGGGGCTATGTAGTTCAGACCATTGGTCTCGTGAGTGGCAGCGCAAAAGATTTCACTCGCGAAATAGATTCTCAAACAACAGTGCTGCAGTTTAACCCCGACAATAGCCTCTCTGAATTGAAAGAAATTTTAGATTCGTCTGATCTCGATGTTGTGCTGGTGTCGATGGAAACCACGAGTCACGACACATTACTTTCGATTGCGTCCTTGTGTGACGAACGCAACATTCAAATGAAAATCGTACCAGATTTGTACGAGATTTTTAGCGGTCAAGCCCGCACAAGTCAGATTTACGGCACCCCGCTTATCGAGGTGAGTCCGCGCTTAATGCAGCCGTGGGAAGAGGCTGCCAAGCGCCTTTTAGATATAGTTGTTTCCATATGCGTGCTTGTTTTTGGTGCACCCGTGTGGATAGCTTCGGCAATTGCGGTGAAGCTCGACTCTCGTGGACCCGTGGTGTTCAAGCAGGAGAGATGTGGGAGAGACGGTAAAACGTTTGTCCTATACAAGTTGCGTTCGATGACTACGGATGCTGAGAAGTCTGGTCCGCAGTGGGCAACAATGAATGATCCACGCGTGACAAAGGTTGGGAAATTTTTGCGCAAGACACATATCGATGAAGTGCCGCAGTTTTGGAATGTGCTGCTCGGAGAGATGAGTTTGGTGGGGCCACGCCCCGAACGCCCGTATTATGTAGAGAAATTTACCCAAGATATCCCGTATTATCCTCGTAGATTGCGAGTTCGGCCCGGCATCACAGGGTGGCACCAAGTGAAGTACACATCGTACTCGGAAACACTTGACGATGTGCGCGATCGTCTCAGATTTGATTTCTTCTATATTGAAAATATGTCGTTTCGACTCGACCTTGAAATTCTTGTGCGCACTTTTTTCAGGGTTTTGAAAGGGCACGGACAAGCATAATTGATTGTATTTGATGGATGAAGCTGTGAAAGCACTAGTAGTAATACCAACATATAATGAAATCGAAAATGTTCGCGACATAGTCACCGCAGTGTTGGAGACGGATGAACGCTTGGATGTGCTTGTAGTTGACGACAATTCGCCAGATGGCACTGGCGCAGAAGTACAGCGCATGCAACAAGAAACAGATAGAATTTTGTTGCTCGAGAGACCGGCCAAAAACGGCTTGGGGACTGCGTATTGCGAGGGGTTCGCAATCGCAATTGAAAAAGGGTATGACTACGTTTTTGAAATGGACGCTGACTTTTCACATGACCCAAAAATGCTCCCGGTGTTTCTCAAGGAAATTGAGACACACGATCTGATCATCGGTTCGCGGTACAGCGATGGCGTGAATGTCGTGAACTGGCCAATGTCGCGCTTGCTGCTCAGTTACTTTGCCAATATTTATACCCGTATTATCACCGGCATGCCCATCAAAGATGCCACCGGTGGATTCAAATGTTTTCGCACCGACATTTTGAAAGACATAGATCTGACCGGGATAAAGTCAAACGGCTACGCCTTTCAGATTGAAATGAACTACAAAGTGTGGCGCCGTGGAGCGCGTATTAAAGAAATTCCAATTGTGTTTGTTGACCGCCGTTCTGGCGTTTCAAAAATGAGCAAGAACATCATTTACGAAGCAGCTGGACTCGTGTGGAAACTCAAGTTTAGAACCCTGCTGAGGTTGCCGTTGTGAGCACGCAAGCAATAAAGAGGCCCGTGCTGTCTTTCTTGCTTGATTCCACAGCCGTCATTGTTATTGTTGGCCTCGTTGCAATCAGTATTGTAAATATCTACGGACTGATTTTTGCGGGCGGATTGATTGCCATGGGTGTCGCGGGGATACTATTTGTGCGCTATCCCGTAGCTTGGATGAATTTCCTGTTCGCGAGCTTGTATTTCTGGATAACCGATTCTAGCAAAGAACTTACGGTGCTTGAGGTGGTTGCCGTTGGTGGTTACCTAGGTGGGTTGGCAGTGTGGTTTGTGTGGTTGCTCGTACGCCGCAAACAGCTCGTCCGAAACACTGGCGATCGGCTAATTTTGATAGCTTATGCAGCATCTCTCTTTTCATTGCTGATTTCCATATCGAATGGTACGCCAGTATTGACGTGGCTGCGTGAGTGGTTACTGTTCTCATTTGTCCTGTATTATTTCCCCATACGCGAATACATTCGCACTGAAAAACAACTGCGAGCAATGCTGTTTATACTCGGTGCAGTTGCATTTGGCGCTGGTTTAAAATCTCTGTATCAGTACTATCTTGGCATGAACAATGCTGTGTATTTGTTCCATCTTGTTGCAGCTAGATCCACGCGCGTTGAGCTTGTGTATGCTGCAGCAAGTATCCTGTTTTTGTACAGAGCGGTTACCCATGAAGTACTGAGAATGCGATTGTTTCATGCTGCC
>JAUHYX010000265.1 GCA_030426285.1 bacterium | reverse complement strand
ACTTTCTGTCTATTCCGTTGTCGACGCAAATAAAGTACAATCCGCTCGGTAGAGATTCAACAGAGAAAGAGTGTTTGAGTGCTTGCTTCTTCAGAAATTCTACTTTCTGAGATACTGGAGTACCTAGCTGGTTGAGCAACTGAAGCGTATACACACGACTTCGATCTAAAGCGTTTAGTTCGATAGATATTTTACTACTTGCCGGGTTCGGATACACGCCTGCACTAATGTCAAGACTAGAGTTTTCTGTCAATCCATCGTAAGATCTTTTCGCTGAAGCTCCTGTTGTTGGAGAATCGTAACTTGCCTCGTTAAATGTGCTATTTACTATCGCAAGAGACAAATACTTATCTTTCAATGGTATTGAGATTTGAGAATTTGTGACCTCAGACACGAACTTTTCATTCCAGTCTGCTAGCATTGCAGCCGCGGAAGTTGAATAGCTCGTCTTTATACTCGAGTAGTCAACGCTTGCTTTGGTGTATTCCTCTTCGAGCTCATATGACCTCGCTCGCAATAGCAAGCACCCGCTCTTAAAGTGTGTACTGGCTGTTGTGGACGATATCACATCACCAAGTGCAGCCTGGATTGAATCCAACTTATCACCGACTGAATCTCCAGAGACCGCTGAATAGAGTGCTTGGTAGGCCATGTCTTGCCTATGTATCTCTTCTACTGAATTGTCCTTGAAGACCGCAAGTGCTGAACTGTATGAATCATCTATCTTGGTAGAGCCTGTGGTAATAAACTCAAACATATCCGATCTAATAGGTGCTTTTAAGTTATCCGTCCATGTCACTTGATACGGGTAACAAATTAGATCGGTCGCATCAACACATCCCGAGGTTGTTTGGCTCGTATTTATTGGCGTACCAGAAACAGAAATGAAGTCCGGATTTTCTCGTACAACATGCGACAGAGTCGGATCCAACCACTCATTGTACGAGATGTCAACATTCACATTTGTGTTTCGACCAGACAGATGCCACATTGAGTAATCAGAAAACTTGTTCTGACCACACTTTACTTGAGTCGACGCAATGTTCTCATGTCCTAGATCCCAAACTTCAGTACTTACGTTCTCTAGGAAACTTATCTGGCTTTTGGTTGATGGAACATAAAAGTCATTTCGACCATACTTGTAGCCTATCACTGAATTGGATGGGCCGTATTTGTAGTTCGTGAGCCACGTCACGCTATTGTTGTTGTAAACCCCAACACGGAAAATGTTAGCGTCTAGGCTCCTAACTTTTACGTTGCCGCTATGTTGTGTGTGGATCGCATGCCCAACATCGTTGCTTTCATTGTCAAAGAGCTCGGCTGTGGTGGCACCCGCAAAATAGGAGCTGTACCGAACGAGATCGGACGTGTTTGTGCACTCTCTCACTACGGCATTTCTGAATCCAGCGATCCCGAACCAAGAATTGGAAAGCTCGTTGTCGAAGGCCTCCAATATCGTCAAGTCCTCTGCCAAAGCGCAGCTATGCAAATACTCAAACTCGCTACTATTCAAATCTAGTTTTTCGATCTTAGAAGCACGCACGCCTCTAAACGCATATTGTCGCCCTGCATGATTTGGAATGACGTCCTCTCCATCCTCATCAAAAAAGGTACAGTTCGCGATTGTCACGTGCTTCAGATGTTTCACCTCTATGCGTGTAGGTTCCCACTTAGAGTGGATTATGTTGAGAAGAGTTGCAGATGTTATCAGGCTTCTACTAGCAGAAAAAGAAGAATTGACTATTGGATTAACTCTTGTGTCCAAGATATAGAATGGGACATTGCTTATTTCTGCATTTTCTATTGTTATCGAAGCAGAAGTACCATTTTGATTCAGGTCTCCTCGAGAAGTCACATAGCTAAAGTCTGAGATGGTTCTGTAGTTGGGATCACTTAAATCAACTCCATCGTTGAAGATATTGAGCTCATCATACTTTCCTGTCAGTTTCGCTGGATTCGAAACAGTGCCTTGAATTATAAGATGACCATTGTTGAGCGACTCGTCGCCAGTAAGAGAGACGATAGCTCCTTCTGCGATCGACAAAGTAGCACCTGTCTCGACAATGAACCTGTTGAGTGTCAACCTTGCGCCTGCTTCAACTACAAACTCGCTCCCTTTACCAACCACAACAGTCGCGTCAATTGTCACCCAAGAATCATGCGCCACTCTCATTTGTGAGCCATTATGCAAGTAAACAAAAGCCGACTCACCACTCTCGTAGTTTGGACCTCGTACTATTGAAGAAGAAGGGAGCATTGCAAGAGTAGATCCGCTGGAGATGAGAATCCCTTCAGAACCGTCTAGCGTAACGCGGCCGTGTGGAAGAATCTTAAGCAATCCTCCATTGTCGGCCAGCATCATAGCTTTGTCTTTAAGAACGACATTGCCGTACACTTTCATTGCATCCGAGTTTTGATCGGTATAGAGGCACCCTAGGCCCTTTGTGCTCGAAGTGACTATAAGATCATCAACTCTCAAATTTCCTTTTATTTCGACATCGTCTAGGTACCCTGTTATGAGAATCTTGGCGTCATCTTCAGTGAAGATCTGACTTGGCTCTCCCGGATGACCTGTTGCTCTCACAATTCCATCTATTGCCAGGATATTGCTTGATGTAACAGAAAGACTCACTGGACCATTCTTTTTGGCCTTAATTTCTGTTACACCTTGATTATTGTGGTCGGTTGATGAGCCTGGAATCGTTTCTCCACCCTCTTCGTAAACACTTTGAACACCAGAACCCAAGTCGACCCAATGCCCCATATGCATCACACGAACACCTTCGTCGTTGAAGTAGCCTCGGCTGTCGCCACTACCATTGTCATCAGCAAAAGTCAGTTCTTGAGAGGCATCATACTCATGGTTAGCCTTCTGCATTATAGAATGCGCAACCGCTCGATAGGCATTTATATGACCAAACCCTGTTCTTTGTGCCCACGATCTGTTCAATTTGTCATGCTCTTGTTCTTCATAGTCTTGAACAAAAGGGCTAGAGTCAATGTTGGCGGTCGTTTGAAAGAGGTCGTAGGTGGTAGTAGCCACAATGGATTGAGTTGTCGTACACGGGATTAACGGTTGGACACCACCATCAATGATCTTTTGACCAGTTGCAACAATATTGGGGTCGATAAACTCTTCCTCTGTCCAGCCATCAGCTATCTTGTCAGCAGTAAATGTAACAATATCGTGAGCTTTGAGATGGACATCGGGGCCATTCTCATACTTTCCGGTCACTGGATCTCTCGTAAGAACAATGCCGAGTTTTGGCGAGACAGACATCATCAATCCCACTGCTCCTGCTACTATCGGAGCAGAGAAAGAAGTCCCTGACTGAACGTCAAAAGGTCTATTAACATCATATGACATGTTTGACCATAGTGATTGAGATGGTGCTATTATATCCAAATTGGCATCCTTCGTTTCTGCCTCACGAGCACTCGGGTCACTATTGTCGGAGAACTTGTTACTAGAAAGTGAGTAGTTCCAAAAATTTGCAAAGCCGTAGTTTCCACGATCAACAGCACCGTCAAACAATGCACTGCCATCGCTTGGCTTAGGAAACTTGCGCGATTTGTAGTTTGCAGCTCCAACGACAATTGGTGAAATATCACTGTACGGTGCACTTGCACTAGTCAAATCTTGAACGTATAAGGTAGGTTCAAAATTTTTAGGAACAACTGTTATCGAGGTAGCAGTTGTTTCGGGACAATATATCTTTCCACTTGCTAGTCCACCAGATGGATCTATCAGTGCGTTTCCTATTGCAGTGATAAAAACTATACCTGAGTCTAGCACTTCATCCCTAAAGGACTCTCGACTTATATGCCCTACAAGTGAAGAACTAATTATGTCAACAGTCTTTACAGTCCCATTAGTGGCCAAATCAGTGTC
>JAUHYX010000022.1 GCA_030426285.1 bacterium | reverse complement strand
GAGAGTGCAAATAGAACACGTCACCTGGATATGCTTCACGACCTGGAGGACGACGCAAGAGCAAGGACACTTGGCGATATGCCGCTGCTTGCTTAGTTAAATCATCATACACGATCAATGCGTGCATACCATTGTCCCGGAAGTACTCTCCAATAGATGTACCAGAGTACGGGGCAATGAACTGTAGTGGTGCTGGGTCAGAAGCGTTGGCTGCCACAATTGTTGTGTATTCCATCGCGCCGTGCTCTTTCAATACAGCCATTACATTGGCCACAGTAGAGGCTTTCTGCCCGACAGCAACATACACGCAATACACCGGATTGACACCATTTGCTTTCGCTTCAGGAGTGTGGGTGAATTTCTGGTTAATGATGGTGTCTAAGGCAACTGTTGTTTTACCAGTCTGGCGGTCACCAATAATAAGTTCACGCTGGCCGCGACCAATTGGAATCAATGCGTCAACAGCTTTGATACCAGTCTGAAGTGGTTCTTCTACAGGTTGACGCTTGATAACACCTGGTGCAATGCGTTCTACTGGCAATTCGCCTTCTGCATTAATGTCGCCTGCACCATCGATTGGTACACCAAGCGGATTCACAACGCGGCCAAGCAACGCTTTACCGACTGGGACCGAGGCAACTTTGCCAGTACGACGAACTTGGTCGCCTTCCTTTACAAGACTGTCTTCGCCAAACAAAACGGCTCCAACATTGTCTTCTTCAAGGTTTAGTACCATGCCCACAACGCCATTTGGAAATTCTAAGATTTCCGATGCCATTGCACTCGTTAAACCATAAATACGAGCCACACCGTCACCAACTTGGAGGACAGTACCAACCTCGTATACATCAACTTCCTTGTCAAAGCCGGCCAACTGCTGGCGAATGATGGCGGAAATCTCATCAGGGCGAACGTCAATCATGTTTCAACCTGCCAGATAATGTTTATTGTGTTATACGTGTAATTCTTTTTTCAATTCGCGCAGCTGATTTACCACGCTACCGTCAAGTACCTGCTGCCCCATTTGGACGATCAAACCGCCAATGAGTGTTGGGTCAACTCTGTACGAGCTTTCAATGCTCTTGCCCGTGAATGCAGCAACTTTGCTTTCAATAGCAGAACGCTGCTCGGCTCCAATTTCTTTAGCAGAAATCACGGTGACGGGTTGGATGTTGCTCGCGTCATTGTACAACGAAACAAAGCTTGCGCACATCTGCTTTATGATGTTCGAACGCCCTTTTTCGATCATGAGCTTGAGCATGTTTTTCAGAATCTCAGAAACACCCGGTGCAGAAACTATTTTCTGCATAATAGCTTGTTTGTCAGAGTTCCGAACAATAGGACTTCCCAAGAGCAATTCTAGCTCTTTTGAAGAATCTATAAGTGAAATCACTGCTCCTACTTCTTTGCGAACATCTTCTAGAGAGTTCAACTGTTTCGCCGTAGAAAACAGTGCAGTTGCATACCGCAAGGCAGCGCGACTGTTCTTCATAATGTAACCACCAAGTAAGGGTTCATTACTAATGCATTTTATTAGTTGCGTGTAGGGATCTGAGCGATCACGTCATCCACGACTTTCTTCGAATACTCACCGTCAATCTTTTCTTTCAAGATCTTTTCGGTAGCAATGACAACTAGATTAGAAACTTCAGCGCGTAATTCACGCATAGCTGCTTCCTTTTCGCGAGTAATCGCAGCTTTTGTTTCTTCAATTTTAGCAGTCTTTATACGCTCAGCTTCTTCAGTTGCTGCTGCGATTGTTTTTTCTGCCTGTTCGCGTCCTTGCTGTGCAATACGCGTCATGTCTTTCTTTGCTGCAGCCAGCTTCTCCTCGTTTTCTTTGAGGATTTTCTGCGCTTCTACATTTGCTTCTTCGGCTCTGCGAATGGCTGCATCGATTGTTTCTTCACGACTCTGCAGTGCGCCTACAATCGGCTTCCAAGCAAATTTGCCGAGAAGAATAATGAACAACACAAAGTTGACAATGGACCAAAAGAAGAGGCCCGGGCTAACATCTAGAAATGATGGCAAGTTCATACTTATCCTAAAGTACTGTTGTTCGAATAGAACAAAGTTTACTGTTATGTTGTGTCAAATGAGCACTAAGTGAAACCTGTCGCCACATACGTGACGACAGGTACCAACTTCTTACTTATTTAACGGCGAGAAGGATGCTAACAACGAGTGCCACAAGTGCCACACCTTCAATAAGGGCTGCACCGATAATCATCGTTGTACGAACATCACCAGCAGTTTCTGGCTGACGTGCTGCGGCTTCAAGAGCTGCTGCTACAAGGCGGCCAATACCTGCGCCTACACCAAGAACTGCGATGCCTGCGCCGATTCCTGCGCCGAGATACGCCATACCATTTGCCAATGCCATGCTAGGATCCATGGGAAAAACCTCCAAGGTTAAATAGAAATAGATACTGTGTAATTCAGTTCTTTATATACAGAAATACTTTTCGTGCTTAGTGGTGTTCACCACCATCTCCAACTGCCAATCCAATAAACACGCTCGTGAGAATGGTGAAAATATACGCTTGCAAAAAGCCTACGAATACTTCAAGACTCAATACGAATAGCGAGAATGCTACCGATGCTGGTGCAACTCCCCACCAAATGTTCTTGAACATGAAAATCATCGCGATCAAAGCATACATCACCATGTGGCCCGCAGTCATGTTCGCAAACAAACGCACACACAGTGCGAATGGCTTGGAGAACAATCCAACAATTTCAATAGGAACCATAATTGGTGCCATGAATGCCGGCGCACCACCTAACAAGTGATGTAGAAAATGCTTGATGCCAGACGTGCGAATTGCCGATACATTAATCACAATTGCGGCAATCAAAGCCAATGCCCCTGTTGTTCCTACAGCTCCCGTATAAGAGTGACCGCCCGGAATTAGACCGAACAAGTTCCCAAACAGAATAAAGAAGAACAAACTCAAGTGGAATGGCAGCAAACTCTTGGCGAGCTTTTCTGACCCTACATTGGGTTTCACCACGTCGTCGCGTATAAAAACAATGATGGATTCAATTGCATTCTGAAAACCCGACGGTGCCTTGCGTGGATTCTTCTTGTACTTCGCGGCAACTCGCCACATGATGAAGAACAGAGAGATCATCCCGAGCCACTGCATGGCTACGAGGTTTGTGATCGACAAGTCAAAAGTTGGATGGTGTGACGGATCTGTGGCCGACACGATATGGTGCCCTTCGAAGACATAGTCTCCGGACTCTTCCATCGCAGTTTTGCCAGAATAAAAGTGAAACTCACCTTCATCTAACAACATGATCGGAAGTTCTGGGTGCCATATTCCGTAAGACAACGAGTGGTGGTCACCCATGCCCTCGAGAATCTGCGGAAAAATGCCTTTTTCTTCGGCTTCTTTTCCAGTTGTTTCTTCCCTAATGTCTTCAACAACTTCTTGAACTTCTTCAGTTACAGCTGTTTCAGCTTCTTCGAGGAGCGATTCGTTTTCCTGCATATGTCGTGTGCTACAGGTTAATAGTTGTGTTACAAATTGTTACTGTCAGCATCTGACTGCTGAGCAGCTTTTTGCCGATTGTACGCCAAAATCTTTGCGCGATGCTTGCGTACATTTTCTGTGTAGCGTTTGTTGATATAGACTATTTCGAACATGAGCATCACGAAGTATGAAATCACAAATGCCAGTGTGAATGGCAATCTGTCAACCTCAGTAAAGGCATACATTGCTGCCATTATCAAAACCGAAACAGCAATGCGGATGGCCATACCACCCAACACGATGCTTATCGATTTCTTTACTTCGTGCTTAAACGCGTATTTAGCTGTTCGAAAGCCGGCTACCACGTTCAGCAACGAAAGTGCTATCCCGTACACAAAACTCAGCATTCTTTTACGCTTCCTACGCTGCTCTTTTCGTTCATTTCAGACGTATCTGAATGTCACGCTACTTTTTCAACTTTTGAACTTCTCTAAAAACTCCAACCATCCCTCCCGCTGCACCGAACAAAAGTCCGAGAATGAGGAGTACTGGCTTCGTGTCAAAATATTCGTCGGCATAATAGCCGAGAACACCGAATAAACCCATCGTTACTGCAAGCTGAATTCCCATATTCATGAAGGGAGCCAACTCTTTCATTACTTGACTTTTTGCCATATCTGAACGCGCCTTATAAAGGAAAATTCGATGAGTAAAACCGCCGAGTAATAGATCAGAAACTACCTAAGTTTTTAGAGATCGTACAGCTTACAAACTTACCGAAGTTTTACGGTTTTTACAAAATATTGTAACTGATTAGAAACCTAAACCGCGCAATCTTTCGGCAATGTCATCGGCGTAGATATTGTTTGCCGAGCCATAGTCTTGCGCAGAACCCACAAGCAGCAATGCTCCGTACGTTGACGGATCTAACCGCTGCACGTCAGAGGTGGCAACTTCAGTTTGTTCTTGCGGCCTAAATTCATTGTCGACATCAACTGCAATTGCGGAACACCCCAGTTCTACAATTCGTTCGAAATCAACTGGTGCAGTTTCAAAACCAAGAAGTCTAAACGGAATGCGCACACGTGCATTCCAACCATTGTTGGTACGGTGGCTGGTTACTGTGATGTCTCCAACACTAGCTGCTTGCTCCGGTGTTAGGTCACCGGCGGGTTTTATGGTAACACCAGGTGCCATGGCCCCGAAATCTCCTGGAGTTAAGATAAACCCACATACTGTCGAATCGAGTATTCTATTGTCTGCCGCGAGTTGACCCTCATCCCTAATCGTGGCATCGATCCACAGTTCGCAATGATCAAAGGCGCGATCTCGTTCGGCTTTTTGCGCGACAACATTGTCGTCGGTTACATATACACTCATGTACAAAAACTCAGAATTCCACCTGCTCACAACAGCAATTGAGGCGTCTTGTGGCCCTTCCCAGTAATACGCGCCACTTGGCACGTACTTAATTTTGTCACCTTCAGCGCGCGTTGCAAATCCCGGATAAACACGACGCCCGCGTTCCAATGAAGGAATACACACGTACTCGCGTTCGTGGTCTACCACACCGCTTGTAGTGACGATAAAGCGTTCAATGCGCTCCAACGACTGAAAGTTTTGGTACGTCTCACGTGTTCGACGGTTGATTTTTTCGGTTGTGAAGCGATCCAACTTTGTGAGTGCTCCCCTGTCAAATGTATACCCGTCGATACTCCAGTGAAACTGCTCATATTTGCGCGTCACATATATACCTTGATCGCGAATCACAACGCCAACTTCGATTGGCAGCTCCACATACTGATATGTGAGGGTTTTCACTAGCCTCATGTAGCCTTGCATATCTACAAACAGATACACACGCACATCGTTTCCTCTGTCACCGCGAACTCGCACGGACAATGCGACGTCATTGTAACCATCACCAGAAAAATCACCTGCATCCCAACCCCAAATACGGTATGTTGAACCCTGTGGCAGCTGTTGCTCAATGTCACCCAACAATTCTTCGGCAAAAAATGGCGACAATTTGTAATGCAAGGTTTCAAAACTCATCCCGCTTTGAGCGTTGGCCGAGGTGCTCAGACCAACACTTAGTGAGAATGCTAAGAACAGTCCAATAAAGCCATTTTTTAGTATGTCTGCTGAATCAAACAATGATCTATCCATGAGTCTTCTATTTCGATCCGATTGTAGAATGAATGTCCTGAATATGATCGTTGTGAAGGCGCGCCCCCATTTGACTAACAACTCGCGCAGCAGCCGCTGAGCCGAAAGAGCCTGCGACATCGGGAGTGTATCCATGCGTGATGCCGTACATAAAGCCCGCTGCGTACATATCGCCTGCGCCTGTTGTGTCGACAGCATCAACTCGATGTGGACTCACCTGGAACTGGCGCCCATCGAGAGAAACAAGGGAGCCCTTGTCACCCATTGTTAATGCAACGCCTGGAAACTTGGAGCGCAACTCCACAAATGCATCGTGTGGATTAGATGTTCGAGTATATGCCATGGCCTCCAATTCGTTGCAGAACAGCAAATCTGCTTTGTGTACTACTTCAGAAAGCCCGGAGTAAAAGTTTTCAACGATGAACACATCTGAGAGGGTGACTGCAATTTTTGTATTGTGCGCGTGGGCATATTCCATTGATGCACGAATTGCTTCACTACCGGTAGTTTCGCTAAATTTATATCCTTCGATGTACAACCATTCCGCACGCTTGACAGCTTCTTCTTCAACGTGATCATCGGAAAACGATGTGTTGATAGCTAGCGAAGTGTTGAGTGTGCGTTCACTGTCAGGCGTCACAAGCACCAAGCATGTACCTGTTGCTTCGGAAGGTACTCTACGCGCGAAAAGCTCAACGCCCAAACTGTTAAAATCTTTGGCATACAATTCCGCGATACTATCATCTCCCAACACCGTGCCATATCCCGCCTTGCCACCAAACTGAGAAAACGCAACTACAGTATTTGCAGCAGAGCCACCAGAACAGTAGTTGCGGTCCGTTTCAGCAAACTTTTCAAGCAAGGAATGCTGATGATGCGGCTCAACTAACCTCATTTGTGCTTTCGGAATCTCGAGTGAGGCCAAGTCTTCGTCACTGACTCGCACCTGTATATCCATCAAAGCATTTCCGATTGCAAATAGGTGTAAATCTTTACTCATGTTCTTCTCCAATAGCTGCTGCGATCACCATTTCGCATAATTCTTCAAAACTAATCCCTGAGGCTGCGGCGCTCTTGGGCATCAAACTGTTTGGCGTCATGCCAGGCAGTGGGTTCACTTCCAACGCCCACGCTCTGCCGTCTTCATCAACAAGAAAATCAACGCGCGAGTACCCATCACATTTTAATACAGTGTGGGCAGTGAGTGCTTGACCTTGTATGAACTCAGTCAAAAACTCATCAAATTCCGCAGGACACTGATACTCCGTTTTGCCGGAGGTGTACTTGTGTTCGTAGTCGTACCAACCGTCATCTGGTATAATCTCAACAATTGAAAGAGCTTCGTCTTTGAGGATACCTACAGCAATCTCGCGACCAGATACAAACTGCTCAACGAGAACAATGTCGCCAAACTGAGCTGCTGTTTGACAAGCAGCCTCTAAGTCGTGGACATCAGCATTGTGCAAAATCGAAACACCGACGCTTGAGCCCTGATTGTCTGGTTTTACCACGAGCTCGCGGCCTAAATCTGCGAGCACTTCATGCAAGAGCTCGTGATCATCAATTTTCTTTTTGCTTATTGGAAACCACAATGGTGTGAGGACATTGGCTGACGTGAGCAGCCGCTTTGTAGCATCCTTGCTCATGGCACTTGCAGACGCGAGCATCGAGGAACCGGTGTACGGTACTCCAGCGATGTCGAGCAAACTTTGTATATAGCCGTCCTCGCCATATACGCCGTGCAATCCTATGAACACGCAGTCGAATTCCTTCATGCGCTCAGGGGTAATACTCTTCATCAGTGCACTCGTTTCGAGACCATCCATGGTTGTTGACTCTATCTGAGCAACCAGATAGTCGCGGTCAACAACACAGTCTTGACCCAAGGCTGGGTCTATGAGAGTAACAGAATGCTTTTGAGAAATAGCGTCGTAAATGGCAAGTGAAGAGACCATAGAAATTGGTCTCTCAGGCGAGTGTCCGCCCGCGAGCAATGCAATATTCATTCGTTCAAATCAAAAGGTTGTGAAAACAGAACTCTAACTTACGACTCTTCGCAGACTTTCTTCAACATTTGCACGTCTTCCCAAGTGGCACGCTTCCACTCTGGATTTCGCAACAACGCTGCTGGGTGATAAGTAGCGATCAGTTTTGTGTTCTGGTATTGCAACACTTTGCCGCGAATGTCGCCCATTTTGTGATTGGTTCTCAGAAGAGTATTTACGGCTGTAAGTCCGAGTGCCAGTATGACTTTTGGTTTAACCAATTCGATTTGCTTGTGCAGGTACGGTTCGCATTGGGCTACTTCTTCTTTGTTGGGACGCCTATTGTCTGGTGGCCTGCACTTGATAATGTTCGCGACATACACGGTTTCTCTTGGCATCTCAATAGCGTCGAGAATCTTATTGAGTAACTGCCCAGCTCTCCCAACAAATGGTTCTCCTGAGGCATCCTCTTCTGCACCGGGGGCCTCTCCTATGACCATAACATCAGCATTCTCGTTACCGGAGCCAAACACAAAGCGAGTTCGTGTGCTACCAAGACCACAGTTCATACAATTGCAAATGCGCTCATTGAGAGTCGGTATCGTTCGGGCTCTTGTCCAATCTGACGGCACATCGAGAGAAGCATCCGGGTGTGTTCCCAAAGATGATTGTGCGACTTCTTCTGTTCGCACATAAACAGTGTTGTCGGTCAAGTCGCGCAATTGTTCCAACGCTTGTACAAGAGACTGTGAGTTCATATTAGCGAGCTTCACCTGTATTACTGCCGGCAATTTCCCGGTGGAGTTGTTCAATTTCCCGCATCCACAATACCGATGAAGCATCCGAAGGCATGCGCCAGTCCGCGCGTGGCGACAAAGCTACAGACCCGATTTTTGGTCCATCTGGCAACGTTGAGCGCTTGAATTGTTGACCGAAAAAACGGCGGTGAAAAGTGGATAGAGCAGCAAACAGCACCTCGTCTTCAAAGCTGCCTTCAAATGCTTGCCGAGCGAGTACAAAAATTTTGCGTGGCGAAAACTGGTGGCGCAACACATTGTATAAGATGAAGTCGTGAATCTCATACGGTCCAAGATGGTCTTCAGTAGATTGTGGCAGTTGCATGCCGTTCTCTACCACAGGCGGAAGCAACTCTGGTGATACTGGTGTGTCGATGATATCAGTAAGCACAGAGCGAATGTGCTCAGGTTTTGTTTGCGCACTTGTGGCAATGATGTCCCGAACTAGTGTTTTGGGAACACCTGCATTGACATTGTACATAGACATATGATCGGCATTGAACGTGCACCAACCTAGGGCAAGTTCAGACAAATCTCCTGTTCCCACGACAATCCCGCCATGCTTGCCGGCATAATCCATCAAAATATGCGTGCGCTCGCGAGCTTGCGCATTCTCAAATGTAAGGTCGTGTTCGTTCTCATCGTGCCCAATATTCTTGAAGTGCTGCCGAACGCTGTCGCGAATATCAATGATTTCGACATGACAATCGAGTTGCTCTGCCAACAACTGAGCATTCTGATGTGTTCGGTTGGTAGTTCCAAATCCAGGCATGATGAGACAGTGAAGCGCGATGTCTTGCGAATGCATCGCTCTAACACGCTCACAAACAAGCAGCGCCAATGTGGAGTCCAAGCCACCACTCAATCCCAAGACAAGCGACGTGCTGCCAATGTGCATCACCCGCTTCAATAAGCCCGCGGCCTGAATGGTAAGAATCTCCTCACATCGGAGTTCCCGTTCAGTATCATTTTGTGGAACAAATGGCAGTTTGTCGACAACTCGACGCAAGGGTTCGCGTTCTGCCAAATTGATGTCCAACAAGGGATCAAACTGGAATTCACACATCCGGAATGTTGTATGAGGCATTCCTTGATTAAAGCTCGTATTGCGAAAACGTTCATTTCGCAACGATTCAATGTCAATATCGACGATTTCTACTTGTGTATCGCGAGAAAAGCGTTCTGTTTCGGCAAGTATGCGACCGTTTTCTGCTATAATACAATGTCCTGAAAACACAGTATCGGTAGAAGACTCACCAACGCCACTAGACGCATACACGTATGAAGACAAACACCTGGCTGATTGATGTTGCACTAGTTGTTTTCTGTATTCCTTTTTGCCAAGTATCTCATTGCTTGCCGAACAATTGGCAATAATGGTTGCCCCTTGCAAAGCCATGTTGCCTGAGGGTGGATGCACGGCCCACAAGTCCTCACAAATCTCTATGCCAACAACGCAATCTGGTACAGAAGCAGACTTAAACAGCAAATCGGCACCAAATGGAATGCGTTCATGGTCTATAACAATGTGATCTGTGGTTCGATCTCGTTCGGATGCAAACCAGCGTCGGTCGTAAAACTCCATCCCGTTTGGCAGGTACGTTTTTGGCACAATACCCACGAGTGAACCATGCGAAATGAACGCAGCACAGTTGTACAAGCGACTTTCGACTTGAATTGGCACACCCACAATGACATTTGCGCCAAACATCAAAGTGTGGTTGACAATTCTCTCCAATCCCCGTAATGCTTCACGCAAAAGTAAAGGTTGGTGAAAGAGGTCTCCACATGTATAACCAGTGATTGCCAATTCGGGAAACACAACCAAACGACACTTTTCTGCCACGGCACTGTCAATCGCTTCAATGATCTGCTCGACATTGTACTCGATGTCTCCCACCCGCATTCGCGGGCAAACCACTGCTGTGCGCACAAATCCAAGAGATGTAGACGGGATTTTCATACCGCAACATAACATTTTCAGAGCAGATGTATTGGATTTGCAGGGGTAACTAAAACGAAACATGGACTTCATAACGATGAAACATCTAAACGTTATACTTGCCACTCAATATCCAATACGCAGCTATGACACACACAAAAACATTGATATCTTCTCCTCACCCAAGCGCTTTGGCAGCTACCAGAGTTGCTGTGTTCTCTGACCCTGGAATCGTTCTCTGGTGCTCGGCATCATTCGCAGACTTTTGTGGCCTTTCTGCTGAGAAATCTGTTGGCAAGCACCTGTCGCTTCTTGTTGGAGATCTCAATGGCACTCTACAATGGAACGTCAACGGCTCTTCGCATCTAGATTCAACCTCTCGCTCTGCAGTTGTCGTGACTGACATTTCTAGTCCACTCACAGGCAAGAAAGGAAAACTGGAAGTATACCATTCCATGTCTGGACTTCCAGACAATATCTCTGTGTGCTTCATTCAAGATGAAACTGCCGACGCGAATGTATTGCGTAGTGTGGAGACTGAAAGAGCGCGTGTAACTGCTTTGCGGAAAAACATAGTCGACAATTTCAGGCATGAATTGCGTACGCCGGTGCTGCAAATACTTGGGAACTTGCGCCTGATCGAACAGTCTGGCGCTTGTGAAAGTGTTCTGGACTATGTGATTGACGCCAAAAACGCGACGTTGCGCCTGCGCAATATGATGGAGAACATTCTGGATCTTTCTAAACTACAAGCGGGCGTATACCCGTCGGAGCAACGCATAGCAAATATCAATGAGTTGGCTGAAGGTTGTTATATGACATTTGCTCCAAAAGCTCAACAAAAGGGTGTCAGAATGGTGTTTGTGCCTTCTGAATCAGAAGTTGCTCGCTATCTTGACCCATATGCGGTTGTAGCTGCTATTGAACAGCTGCTGGAAAATGCTGTGACATTTACACATAGCGGTTCTATTCACATGCGGGTGTTTGTCGATGAAGCAAACTCTGCCCATATTGAGATTGAGGATTCCGGAATAGGGATGTCTACAGAGTTTCTTCCGCATGCTTGTGAGCCGTTTTCTCAAGAACAACACACAATGGATAGAGACTACGAAGGCAATGGTGTTGGACTCGCACTCGCCGAAAAATTGGTTGCACTGAACCGCGGCACATTACATGTGAGTTCTACAAAACACAAAGGAACAACTGTCCTTGTCACTTACCCAGAGCGAGGACGGCAATTATGAGTGTGGCAATTGCAGAGATGACGAAACAAGTAACAACTCAACAGCACGGAGTTTCCAAAACACTGGCAGAATTGCCATTGATGTTGGCGGAGGTCTCATCAAATGAGCTTGTCTCAAATGTCATTTCGATATTTAAGAACAACAGGAATTACCCTGGTTTGATTGTGTATTCACCGCACTCTCCTCCCTACTTTTTGTGTCGACGCCGCTTCTTTGAGCTCATGAGTAAGCCGTATGCCAACGAGCTGTTCGTGAAACGCAGTCTCAGCACCGCAGCGGATGCATTTGGGGACTACGAGACATTGGAATTGCACGAATCTACTCCAATTGGTGTTGCTGTTCAGAAAGCACTGTCTCGACCCGTAGAGGAAATGTATGACGCACTAGTTGTGATCCGCCACGACGAGTCGCGCATGATCATCACCATGGAAGACTTGCTTGTGGAGCACGGCAAGGAGCACAAGAATCTGGTGAATACTCTTGAAGCGACACTGTCAGAAAAGGATGAAATTCTGGGAATTGTTAGCCATGACCTCAAGAACCCCCTTTATCTCATTCAGTCTTCATTGCGCCTGTTAAAGGCTTTTGTGACAGATGAAGACGGAGAAGATGTCTTGCAGAGCATCGAAACGTCGTCTCAGCATATGATGACATTGATAACCGATTTGTTGGATATGAGTGCTCTCGATGTGGGAAGATTTGATCTCGACACCCGTGAGGTTTCGTTTTTCGAATTGGTCTCAACGGTGTACTACACGCATTTTCCAGCCTCAGAGATGAAATCGCAACGCATGGAGCTCAATACTAGTGGTGTTGATATCTCACTTCAAGTTGACTCTCTCAAGCTACGCGAAGCGTTGTCGAATTTGGTGAGCAATGCAATCAAATACACGCCATCCGAAGGTACAATTGCCGTACAAGCCCTTGTAGAAAACAACTATGTGTGCATACGCGTTTCTGATTCAGGACCTGGCATTTCGGCCGAAGACCAACAAAAACTGTTTAAGAAGTTCCAGCGCTTGTCTGCGCAGCCTACGGGAGGCGAGAGTTCAACTGGCTTAGGGCTGTATATTGCGAATCGCATCGTTGAATTGCATGGTGGTACCATATCCGTTGAGTCAAAACTTGGCATGGGCGCAACGTTTTGTGTGACATTGCCGCGGTAGTAGGTGCTACTACAATTGCCGATCGAGATTGTTGGCAATTGCAAATAATGAGGTGGCTTCGCAGTCCTGCTCGCTCACAAACAAGTGCGCTAGTGCGGATGTATCTGTCAGCCGAACTACATCTGGCCCTAGCGTTGATATTGATGAATCTGCATCAGAGTGTTCGTCAGTGGGCTTGCCAGCAGACGGAATCTTTAGCATTGCCCATCCGCGAAACACAAGATCTGTGGATGCTACCTGTGCCGAAAAGCCATGTGAAGCAAGGCCGATACTGCGAAGGTCTTCTACAACAAACACAATTTCTGTAGTTGGATCTGGAATGACCTGCAAAGGTGTTTCGAGTGTCTCAATCACAACAACCAACGATGCAACAACATCGCTGCCATCGTCGCGTACTATACGAATTGGCAATGTGCTGCGCGCAGGTATTCTAGCTTGGAAGTCTGCCGAAGAATCTTTGGTAAGCTCAATCCGCGTTTCCAGACCTGTGGCGACTTTTAATGCGCGAACCAACAACTGTTCTATACGCCGCTGCTCACTGCCAAAATCTCGCTCAGACGATTCGTGCTCTTGGTTTGCATTGTCAGCTTGCTTGCGAGTCACAGACATGCGATTGTGTGAAACGTCAGACCCAACTGTGTGTTTACTAACAGAATCTGTGTAGAACATATAGACGCCTCCTTGCGTTGTGTGTACCCTACCCTATGAGAGTATCGGACAACAAGTCAGCCACTAAAACAAGGGTCACTTGGACGTCAATACACTCTGCAATTCCTCTGCTTGATTTCTATTGGGATGACTCTCTGAAGCTACGTTTAAGAAATCCTGTATATCTCTGAGAGCGGCCTTTTCTTTGTGCAGTTCTGCGTGTACTTGTGCCCGAGCAAACAACGCATCAGCAAATGCTCCTTCACTGAGCTCTATGCTTTTGGACAAGTGCTTCTTTGCAACTTTCCACTCCCCGCCTACAGCAGAAAGAATGCCGAGTTGATACCAAGCCTGAATGTGACTGCTATTCACAGCAACAGTTTTGTGAAGATCACTGTTCGCGGCAGACGTATCCTGCAAACCCAAGTAGAGCATTGAACGGTTAAAAAAGTACTCTGCGTGCAATGTGTCCAATTCTATTGCCCGCGTAATACTCCGGATGCCTTCTTGGGCTTCTCCCTCCCTTGCCAAAGCAAGCCCTTTGTAGTACCACGCCAACGAATAGGTGGGTTTCATATCAATCACATGTGCGAAGTCCCTTCTGGCAGATGCGAAGTCTGATTTGCGCATGAACACCAATCCGCGATTGTACCAGATTGTGTAGTCTGTAGAATCGTAACTCAGCACCGTCGTAAAATCATCTACCGCTCGATTCAAACTATCAATATTTAAGTAAGAATAGGCGCGCTTCCTGAACAGGTCTTTGCTGTGTTGTAAGCGAATACCGCGCGTGTAACGCAAAGCACTTTCGGCATACCGTCTGCGCATCCACGAATAATCTCCAGCAATTTCCCAAGCATATGCTTCGTGGGACAATTCGTCGAGCAACGCATTCACATACACTTCTGCCTGCTCATAGTTTTTGGATTGGATATACGCTAGCGCAAGGTTCGACTGCGCCATTGAGTACGATGAATCCAAAGCTTGAACGCGCTTAAAATCAGCGACAGCAGAGTCGATTAATCCCAAGCGGAGATAACTCACCCCTCGGGAATTTAGCGAAGAAATATCCTTGCGATCGTATGCCAAGCAAATTGAATAGTCGTGAATTGCCTTTTTGTACTTCCCCATTCTTGCATGAATTGCAGCGCTCAATGCCCAAGCTGCAATCGAGGATGGCGAGAGTTCAGTTACGAGTGCAATGTCTTGACGTGCGCGCTCAAAGTTACCAGCTCTAAAAAAGCAACCCGCTCTGTTCAATCGAGCGTCGAGATCGAGTGAATCAACACCCAAGCAGTAGTTAAAATCAATAAATGCATCAGTGTTTCTACCTGCTGCAGCATAACATACGCCGCGATTAAAACGCGCTTTCTGATGTGTTGAATCCAACTCCAAGCACGCGCTAAAGGACGCAACGGCTTCCTTGTATTGTCGAAGTTTGTATTTCGCAATGCCTAGCCGGTACCAACTATTGGTGTCAGAAGGCCGCAACGAAACTAGTCGAGCATAATATTCATGCTCGGCATGAACACTGTTCGCGCTCGACGGAGCTGTAGAGGCTTCTTGTGCACCAGTTCCAGTGGGTAGCCACATTGCAACTATGAACAACAAGATTGCGTATCGAGCCAATGTTGTAATGATCTCTCTCATGTATCGTCTACATTCTTCAACAACCGCATTCCGTAATTTACGGGCAAGTATAGTAAATTGCCACCGGTCTGCAATTCGTCTTGTCGATTAGCACATAACTTTTTACATATTCGAAACACTATGATGCACTCAACTCGCAATCAATCGCTGTTTTCCATTCTAGTTTTCTTTCTTCTCGTCACTATTGGCGCAGACGCACAAGTTGTTTCCTACACTATTTGGGGCGACAATGTATACAACGATCAAATAGTTGTAGAGGTGGAACCAGCAACTCCGGCTGCAGACACTGCATTCTTTGTCATGCCAATGTCAATTCCAGGAACATATGCAGTCCTCGATTATGGAAGATTTGTGACTACGTTCAATGCCTTTGACGCAAACGGCGAAGAGCTCGAGTCGTTCCGGTCGAGCAGTAATGACAATGTGTTTGTCATTCCAGACGGCGACAAATGTAGCCGAGTGGAGTACATTCTAGATGACTCGTTTGACGACACAAGTTCGCCGACGATTTTCCACCCTGCTGGCACCAGTTTTGAAACAGATAGCTTGTTGCTGCTCAACTTTGGGGGCATTGCAGGCTATTTCAAACACAATCGTTTGAATGAATTGAAACTCACAATTCACCATCCAGAGCATCTTTACGCGTCTTCAGCAACTCCACTCACAGAAGCTTCTGTATCCGAGGATGTTCTTGAAATAGAAGACTACGACAAGTTGATTGCCAATCCAGTCATGTATACAGTGGCTCCTCCGACAATATTCGAAGTTGATGGAGCGCGTATTGTTGTAGCCCTGCAGTCTCCCAACAACAAGGTGAGTCAGGAAGCAGCAGTCGAACGACTAAAGCCTATAGTTACAACTGTGGCGCAATTCTTCGGTGAGTTTCCAGTGCCTTCGTATGCATTTATGGTGTATGCAGCAGACATGAGCGGTTCAGAAAATGTGAAGAACATCGTTGGCTTTGGCGCACTTGAACACCCGCAGTCCAGCGTGTACTTCATGCCTGAAACTGGTAGTGTTGATCAACTCAATAGCTTTCTTGACCACGCCGCAGTTCACGAAATTTTTCACGTGTTTTTACCACTGTACTTACACAGCGAGGAAATAGCACATTTCAACTTCGAAGACCCTGAGATGAGTGAGCACCTGTGGCTGTACGAGGGTGTTACCGAATATTTCTCACAGCTCTCAAGAATGCGCTCTGGAATGTTGAGTGAAGCAGAATACATGCAAGCCATGGCAAACAAAATCAAACGGTTCGCTCCAGAAGCTGAGTTCTTCAAAGAAAATCCGAACTACCTAGAGTTTTCAAAAGAAGTGTTGGAGCCGCGTTTTAAGCATGTGTACGGTTCTGTGTACTCGTATGGGGCTCTTCAGGCCATGGATTTAGACTTGTACCTCTTGCGTGAAACAAACGGAGAACAAGATTTGTTTTCCCTCCTCAAAGAAGTGTCAGAGGACTTCGGTCCTGACAAGCCTTTCAAAGACGAGGAGCTTTTCACTATTCTCCAGCGTTACACAGATGCCGATCTGCTCTCGAGACTAGAAAAGAATCTGGTGACTGACCATATTCTCAACTACCATCAGTTGTTTGGACAGCTCGGTTGGTCGTACGCTGAATCCGACAGTATTGAGAAGTACTCCTTCGGCATTGAAAACAATACTTTTCGTTGGGATAGCGAAACACAACAAGCAATTGTCGACAAGTTGAACCCAAACCTAACACATGATCTTTTGGAAGGAGATGTGTTGTTGGGTGTCAACGATATGACATTCAATCTCGGCAATGCTCAGAATATTTTCACCCTCATGACTCAACCTGAAGCGGAAGAAGAACTCACAATTCGTGTGCAGCGCAATGGTGAGGAAGTTGTTCTCACAGGTACGCCAACGACACAGAAACGAGAGGTTAATCATTTTGTACGTCGCTCTGAGAGTGATGACAACGACAGTGTTCTCTCGCTCCGTGAGCAATACCTACAGCGCAACTAACGTCTACACCCCCATGGCAACAGAACAGGTATCTCAACCACAATCAGGCACACGACGCGCACTCGCGGTTGTAATGTTTTCTGATATCGTAGGCTACACATCAATGATGCAGGCATCTGAGGAAGTTGCCCACAAAGCTCGCTTTCGACACAAAGAAGTTGTTGAAGCTCTCGTGAGTCAATACGGTGGAGAGGTCATTCAGTTTTATGGGGACGGTTCACTTTCGATTTTCCTGAGCCCGTACAATGCAGTTCGCGCCGCAGTTGAAATTCAACACATGATGCGTTCTGAACATATCCCTTTGCGGGTTGGACTTCACTCTGGGGATATTGCCCGCGATGAAACCGGAATATTTGGAGACCCAGTAAACATTGCGTCTCGAGTGCAGTCCACCGCCAAACCTGGCTCTGTGTTTTTAACTGCAAAAGTTGGCGAAGAAGTCGCCAATCACGATGATGTTTCTCTATTGGCACTGGGTAAATTTGAGCTCAAAAATGTAATGCATCCCGTTGATCTTTTTGCAGTAGATGACCCACGCCTAGAAGTCCCTCAAGGTACGGTACAGCACGAGAAAAACAGACCCTTGGATTCCGTGGCGGTCCTGCCATTTCGAAGCTTGAGCTCCGACCCAGACAATGAGATTTTTTGTGAGGGGATGTCCGACGAATTGATATCGGCACTTTCGCGTGTGAACGGACTCACCGTGATCAGCCGCACATCGAGTTTTGCCTTTCGCGATCAACACATCGACGTTCGCGAGATAGGGAAAAAACTCAATGCCGGAACTGTGTTGGAAGGTTCGGTAAGGCGCAGTGGCAACCGATTGCGCATTTCAGCACAACTCGTTAATACCTCTACAGGACATGCCCTGTGGAGTGAGCGTTTTGATCGCGAGTTAACAGATGTGTTTGAGGTGCAGGACGAATTGGCTTCAACAATAGCCAATTACCTGCGCAAGTCGTTGGACCTACATGCTGTAGAGAAAACATTGGTAGGACAACAAACCAACAATATTGAAGCATACAATGAATTTCTAAAAGGCAAATACTACTTCGCTCGCCTTACCCCTGCAGATACTCTCAAAGCCATTGATTATTTCCGCAGCGCATGCTTACTCGATGAAACGTATGCACAACCACATGCGCAGCTCGCCATTTGTATTGGTCGGCTAACAGTGATGGGACACTATCCGTCAAGAGAAGGTCAGATACTATCGCGTGAGCATGCTAAAACGGCCATGGAGCTGAACCCAGATATCCCTGAAAGTTATGTGGCTCTCGGCCTCATGCGCTTGTTTTTTGATTGGGACTACGACGGCTGCCGTCCCTTGCTCGAGCGCGCTCTAGAACTGAGTCCGGGTGATGAAAGTGTCCTCATGGCATGGGTGATGTATTTACAGGCAACGGGTCGTTTTGAAGACGCAGTTGTTTTTGGTAGACGACTTGTAGAGGCCGACCCGCTCTCTCTGTTTGCGCGAGATTTGTACGGCGCTACGCTGTTTTGGAACAAGAACTTTTGTGAAGCCCGTCGCGAGTTCGAGGCCGTGATCGATCTGGATCCTAGCTACCGTTCTTCGCGTTGGCATCTCGGCTTTTTGATGTTGGCCAAGGAGCAATACGAAGATGCAATTTCTCTGTTCTTGGCAACCAAAGAGCAACTTAGTGACGACCTCCTAGGCAATGGTCCCCTGGGCTTAGCGTATGCCATGTCGGGAGATGTAGCAAATGCTGAAATTGCGCTCAACAAACTTCACAAACGTCGTGTGCGCGACATTGAAATCAACCTTGAAGTTGATATTGCTGTTGTAAATTTGGGTTTGGGAAGGCTAAACGAAGGACTATTGTGGCTCGAGAAAGCACTTGAGAAGAAACTTGGAGTCTTCTTTGTGTTGACAAACCCATTGTTTGAACCATTTCTCAAGGAACCTGGCTTCATTGAGATTCTGACAAAAGTAAATTTGATTGACCAATTTAGAGCTGCCGGATTCAAACTTTAACCGAATTCTGTCAGTGTGTTGAACTTGCTCAGTTGTCCCTTCTCTTTGTAAATCTCAGTGTCTTGTGGTCAATCTCTGTTACCCTTCGAAAACCCGCCAAGTGCATTATTTGAACTGGAAACAACCGAGCAATGGCTGTGTTAACCAATAACACTCGTCCACCCTCTTTACCTTTCACTCCAGGTAGCAACAACAACAATGTATGCATCTGCATTTTGCGAACAATTCGCGACAGTTTCAACCACACGGAATGTACCTTTCTGATAAGAAAATACCCCTCAGACCCAAGTCGCTGGTACAGTGGCATGAGTATAAAACCTGTTTTCTCGATTCTGACGTCCCTGCTGTCATTTTTGGCAACAATGTCACCCTTAGCCACTGGTTGAAAACTGCTATACCCTTGATTCATCACAAAAGAAGCCTTGTTTGGATCTAAGGCATGCCGGTGGATGATCTCAAAAAACTCACCTGCAGAAGGAAACTCTGGTTTCTTTACCTGAATACTTGCTGTAAATAGCTCTTCCCATGTTGTTAGCCCAGCATACACCAACGCGCTGTAAATGACGCGCCGGTGGTTGTTCACAGCTACCTCGCTCGTGTGTTGTCCTCCTTCAAACCCAATTACGGTCGCGCCTTGCTCATTAAAGAATTCCAACACTGAGCCATGTACATGTTCTTCAATGCCAAGAATTATTGGTGCGCCAGTACACATGGCAAAATCACGGTTGGGCAAAGCGTCATCTATAGTCACAAATGGCAGCGTATCACCTGAAGTGGTGTGCAAATCAAGCGCATACACATTGTCGAATCTTCCATTGCATATTGTTTGAACAACAGCACTAAGCTCCCGCTTTTCATGATATTCAGAACACCGTTCCAGCCGCTCCTCGAAGTCATCGGCCCACATTCTGTTGAGATCACTATCAACAAAACGTACACCTTGATTCAACGCGGCTACATTGCCAGCCAGAAAGTGCACCTGTCCTCGCAACTCAAGATCACTAGAGTTCAATTCTTGTAACACCTGTTGTGAAGCTTGAACGCCAGACGGTTCATTGCCGTGCATTCCACCGATAACAAAGAAAACGGGACCGCTGTTAGCAGTCCCGTATTCTCCAATCTTACGTTGAATCAATGTCGTATTTTGCGTGTCTACGTCCATCTCACTTTATGAGAAATATCGGAAGTCATGTCCGCTTTCTAGAGCAATCACAAATTCGTACATCAGCGAGATCACTGCTTCAACATCCTTGATATGCACCATTTCATTGGTAGTGTGCATATAGCGCAGTGGTAAACTGATAAGCGCTGCAGCCGTACCCAAGCCATTGTATGCAAATGCATCTGTATCGGTACCCGTAGCGCGGTTTGCGGCTTGACGTTGAATGGCAATATCATTGGTCTTTGCGGTGTCGATGACCATGTTGAGCAGGTTGTTCTGAACAGCCGGACCATATGTTACCACAGGTCCTTTGCCGGCACTCACATCACCGCTTTTAATCTTGTCGTACATCGGAGCTTGCGTGTCGTGGCACACGTCCGTAACAATTGCAACATTGGCATTGAGTTGCTTGGCAATCATTTCGGCGCCGCGCAGTCCTACTTCTTCTTGAACAGCATTGACGATGTACAGGCCAAATGGCAATTCTTTCTTGTTTTCTTTGAGCATGCGAGCAACCTCTGCGATCATGAAACCACCGATACGGTTGTCGAGTGCTCGGCCAACAACCCAGTCGCCATTGAGCATCATCATATCATCGTCAAATGTTGCGACTGTTCCGACGTGAATCCCAAGTTCAGCAACTTCTTCAGGCGTAGAACAACCAACATCGATAAAAATATTTTTCATCGACGGTTGCTCTTCTTTTGCTTTGTCGCGAACATGAATTGCAGGCCATCCGAATACACCTTTTACAACACCGTTTGCTGTGTGGAGGTTTACTCGTTTTGAAGGAGCGATCTGATGGTCTGATCCTCCATTGCGTTCTACATAAATAAAGCCCTGTTCATTGATATACTTCACGAACCATGAGATTTCATCTGCGTGAGCTTCAATGACGACTTTGTACTCAGCTTCTGGATTGATCACTCCAACAACTGTACCGTACGTGTCAACACGGTATTCGTCAACATATGGCTTGAGATACTCCAACCACATTTTCTGGCCGGGAGATTCAAATCCAGTTGGTGATGCATTATTGAGGTATGATTCTAAAAAGGACAAACTTTCTTTGCGCATGAGTACTCCTGAGTCATGAAATTACGAACCCAAAAATACAACAAAGTTTTCAGTTTTCGAGGGCGTCGAGTTGTGTCTCCAACTGAAGCAAGTATTCTTCGTATGCCGCACTGTTTCGCAGATACCGTGATCTACTACATGCCCCGAACCAACCATTGTATAAACGCGTGGCTACATCCTCGACTTCTAGATGGAAAGGAATGTTACCGTCATTTTGTGCTTCGGTGCACTTTGTGAGAAAAAATTCGCGAACGCGGGTAAGAAATTCATCAGATGGCGCAGCAAGTGCGT
>JAUHYX010000264.1 GCA_030426285.1 bacterium | reverse complement strand
GTAACGCTATGTTCTGCCGTGAGGTCTTGATTTGCTTGCACCACGAAACTACCATAGCGCAGGTTTGAGAAACGTTCACCGAGAGATGGAGCTCTGAAGCCCGTGCCGACATTTGCGCGTGCGAACACCTCGTCGTTCACTGTGAAATTCGCGCCGATATTGGGACTCACGACCAACTCTGTTTCAAGGTTTGTTGAATGTTCGGCATCGAGTCTCAATCCTGCATTCAATCTCAGCAGGGAAGAAGCCTTCCATTCAGCTTGTGTCCACAGCGCCAAAAGCGACTGAGAAACCGCACCCAAGTAACTCTCAGGAACCGAATTGAGGCGCATAGAAATGCCGCTGGTGGAAATCAGGTTGTCAAGTGGTGTGGCTGTGTATTGAGCATCGAAAAACCAAGAATTTGCTGTCGATGCTAGAGAATCATTGCCCGAGCTTGGACCTGTTGTTTCATAGTGCGTGCGAAACAAGCTGGCTTGTGCTTGAAGAGAGCTCGTAGCATTGAATACTGTTTGCACATGAAGAGATGCATGTAGTTTTGACGACACGAGCTGATCGTCCCTATCAATATTGTCAGGTGGGGACGTAGCCTCCTTGAGACTCTTCCAGAACACCCAGTTGTCTTTCGTCTGTTCCGCATACAAGCCAGTAGCCGTCACTCGCGTGTAGTCATTCAAGCGCGCTACTGTTTTTGCAAAGCCCGTAAAACGTCGAGATTCGCCAAAGTCGTGGTATCCCTCAGTGCGATTGAACGAACCGGCTGCGAGTATGCCAATGTTGCCGAGCACACTTGTAGCTGCAGCCTCAACTCCGCCAACAAATGGAGATGTAGATCTGTACTGCCATTGTTCATGAGGCAGCGTATATATGCCGGAATACGCTGAAAGCGATAGTGTATTGGGCACAGCAAAAGGATCTTGCGTTACAACATTAACAACACCGCCAAGAGCAGATCCGCCCCAGAGTGAAGAACCTGCACCTTTGACGACTTCCATGGACTCAAATGCTGCGAAGGGAACAGCATCAAACTTGGCATCGCCTCCGTCGCCAGCCAGCATCGGGGTATTGTCGAGCAAAACGAGCACACGTGAACCCAATCCCAGAGAAAAGCCAGAAGAACCACGTATGTTGATTTGATCTCGCGCGACAGTAACCCCGGGTACAAATTGTAGCGCGTCATCCAATTCAGATATAGCCTTATTGCGAACGGTTTTGGCCTCTACTCGTTCAACAGCAACAGAAGACTCACGCAGTGCTTGTTCACGACGTCCCGCCGTAACGACCACCGCATCTGACATACTCGTGGCGGATTCCATCCACACTGTATCTTGAAGTAGCGACAGAGCCACGGTGAGAGAACGCATTCCCAGCGAACGAACTGTGAGGGAATCCGGCAGAGGACTCGTCAGTTCAACTCGTCCACGAGCATTTGCATACGTACCACCACCGGTAGAAAACAAGACAGAAGCCCCGGGTATCACTGCTGCTGACTCTGTGGAGGCCACGAAAAAGACAACGCTATTTGCTTCAGATGTGTCTTGTGCGGGCGCAGTGGACTTTAGCAATTCGAAACTCTTCTTGAGTTGAAACTCATTGGAGTGTGCACTCATTGCACTGGAGTTCGTGCGGTTGAATGCACTGTTGATCGCATTTGCACCTGTGTTCGAACTTGTGCTTGTATTCGAACTTGTGCTTGTATTCGTACTTGTACTGGTGTTCGAACTTGTACTTGTGTTCGTACTTGTACTTGTGTTCGTACTTGTACTTGTGTTGCCGATTGCACTGCTAAAGAGGGTGCATGCAAAGAACACCAATAGAAGCGTGGAACGTGACGATGTGGCCCGCGTAAAGTGCGCTACCCGCCGGGGGACAAGCCCCCTCCCCCACACAAGAATTTCGCGAAAACCACGCCACAAGTCAAGCCGCGGGTTCTCGGAACGCCGTGCTACCGGCATGAATGCTACGTTGGTCTTTTGTTTTTCAGACGATAATAGTTGACGCATACTCTGGCTCATTGAACATCAAAAAGGTTGTGGGGGAAGGTCTGAAAAGTCGACTCGCAGTTCGATGTTTTGATACTGTTTGCCATCAACAACACGAATTTTCGTCGGTTCATCTCTGCTGTCTGCAGGCGCGTACACACCAACGGCTCGCCAGTCTGTAAGTGGATTTGGACCAAACTGTTGCGCGACAACAAGATATTTGATTTGCATTGGCGCCGGGTCGGGCAATTGTATGCTCCACTCAGTTTCGGCTACCCTATACGGCAAAGAATCATTCGTGAACCACGCTCGACCATTGATGATATCAAACGCAATATTCTGTGGCGGGTAATCCACAAACGCTACCACACGCATGTCAAACAAACTGTCAGCTGCCGGCCATTGTGAAGAACCACCTTCAAATACCACCGTACCGCTCAACACAGTCTCGCGCGGCGGCTCCAAGCCTGTGTCACAACTGGCTACTAGTGCTATCATGAGTAATCCAAGTAGGGAACATATCCGCGTTGAATTGTTCGGCGCCAACAAGCGCTTTTTCTTTGTAAGAGGCATAATTGTTAATTTGCTTTTTTTTGAACAACGAACCCCAGCACCATGGCTACGATTCAAGGACGAGACCCAGCGGCAAATATCGCAAAAGGTTGTTATATAGCATCAGCCTCGAACGGATCCGCTTCACTCATCTTTCTGTTGTTGTACTTCACAGGAGACAACGACAGCCGGGATTGGTGGTTGCTCGCGAGTGGTGCTTTGTTTGTTGGATCAATTGGATTTCTCGTGCTGTTACGACGCATTCGCAAGAAACTAGGGTGGGAAAAACCCTCCCCAGATGAAGAAGTGTTTGATGGTCCAGGACTGTGACAGTCGAGTAATTCCCACACATGTGAATATTCACTATACATACAATACTATGTCAGACTACAACCAACTTATCGAAAAACATCACGATGCATTGCAAAAAGCTATGCAGGCCTGTGAAACCAGAGAACTGCACGCACAGTGGCCCGAACTCCCAAGCGGCAAGATCTATGGCGAAACTGCGAATGAAGATGGTCAAGCAGCCTTCAAGGCGCGTTTGAACAAACCATTCACAGGTTTGAAACAAGAGGGAGCAGAAGGCTCTGTTGGTGAAGAAACCTCACCGTATGGCTTTGACCTCGGCATCACGTATCCTAAGTATGCGGCCGATACATTGGTTGAACAAGCACAGGAAGCTTCGCGTTCGTGGCGATCACGCACTGTGCAAGAGCGCGCCGCAATTTTATTAGAATGTCTCTCACAAGCCGCTTCCTCTTTCTTCGAAGTTGCATATGCTACCATGCATACGACTGGACAAGGATTTATGATGGCTTTCCAGGCTTCTGGCCCACATGCGTGGGACCGCGGGTTGGAATCTATTGCAATGGGACTGCGCCAACAGTCGCGTCTCGCTTCAGATGTCACCTGGAAAAAACGCGTCGGCAAGGAAGAGTGGGTCACCGTTGAGAAATCTTTCCATGCCGTTCCTAAGGGTGTTGGACTTGTCATTGGTTGCTCAACATTTCCAATCTGGAATTCAACGTCTGCAATTTTTGCCAATTTGATTACCGGTAATGCTGCCATTGCAAAACCGCATCCGGGTGCAAATATTGACAATACAGCGCAAGCGCTTGATACCGGTCAGCCTGTCGTTCCAGCGTGACGGCTGCTGACCGAACATCTGCATGTAGATCACCTGCGGCTGGTGACCGGCACCTCAATGGGCGGCATGATGAGTTGGGTGTGGGGCTATACCTATCCTGATTTTATGGATGCCCTGATGCCGCTGGCCAGCCTGCCGGTGGAGATCGCCGGCCGTAACCGCATGACCCGCAAAATGATCATCGACGCCGTGCTGGACGACCCGGCATGGAACGGG
>JAUHYX010000263.1 GCA_030426285.1 bacterium | reverse complement strand
GTTTGGCAGTGGAGTTCAGAGTTTGTTGGAAGGTGAAAGGGAGGAAGCTCATGCATTTGGAAGGGAACAAGGTCAATACTTTGTCTCTATGAGAATCTTGAATAAAAAGCTTCACATTAAGTCTAATGGTAGCGGCAAGCTGTGCGAATACGATGTTGATGAATTTGTAAAGGTCTTTACAGGCTTTGTAAGAAAAGTAGTCCGCGCCCTTCCAATGATCTATGAAGGATTGGAGGACAATCAGATGTTTTTGAATTCGCAAAAGTACTTGGAATACTGGACGAAGTGATGGTGCTTGTTGCACTAGCAAGAGGGCAAGGATATTGAGCCTTCTCATTCCATTAAGTTCGAGCAGCAGGGCAGAAGGAAAAGAATTGTGACAATTATTGTGGATATTTGGAGCTATGGCAAAACGTTTCTGGGAACAGGTGAAGATCGATTTCGCAACGAATTTCGATAGAGTTGCACTAGATAAGGAAGCGTATCCAGAGTTGCAAGTTCTCCAAAATACACAAGATGTTGGAGCGAGATCAGACTACGATTTTGATTGGTTTGGTGAGTTTGGAATTATTATGTGGGACCCAAAGAATCCTGCTAATTCCCTGTACTTTACAGCCTGTATCCTTAGCTTTTGCACCAGTTTTGGCCGTGGACTTCAGGGTATACTTAGCGGCAAGAAACAAAAAGCTCATGTGTTTGGCAGCGGAAAAGCACGTTACTTTGTCACTATAAGAATCCTGGATGAAAGACTTCTGCTGCAGTCAGGGGATCATCAATGCGAGTATGAGATTGATGAATTCGTAGAGGTCTTCTCCACCTTTGTCAGAAGAGTACTCCGATTCCTACCAATGATCTATAGAGGATTGGAGGGTAGTCAGACTCTCTTAAATGCGCAAAATCAGTTAGAATATTGGCTTGATTAATTCTATCCAATTTTCTTGTGGTAGCATGTAACGAATACTGTGCACTGGCCGCATCTCCTCTATTTGCAAGTGGTGCGACGAGTAGTGGGGGCTTGCAGCTCTAGGTACTCCATTTCATCGCCACGCTGATAAATTCTATGTAGATTCGGGAATGAGCCTTTTTAGGGTTGTTCCAACAATTCTACTTGTCGTCTGGGCCAGGATACGTGCCATCCCAAAATCCTAATTCTTCTTCTTGATCGACATCTTCTTCGATATGTTGCAAGTCGTCCTTAACAGTGGACAGCCCCATAGCTGAGACAATAGCTGCATTGCGCCAAGCTTCGTTTGTCCAACCGCGTTGTATCAGTTGCTCATGTATTTTCGGCAGCGATATCTTTGTGTCGCGCATAAACATACAGTATTCTAATACGGTGTTGCTGACCTTCTTGAGTAATAGGTCTGGCAATGCTTTGCGGATTCTTCTGTCTGCAACAAACGCCGGGATGAGTAGTTGAGACAACCAATACAGTACATAGGTGCCGTTGCCAAGGGAATTAGGTTGAGCAAGTCTGCGGGATAAACCGAGGCTACTTTCGGCTAAATAACCTACAAACTCTGGAAAGGACAGTCTTCCTTGAAGCATTGGGTCTATCGATGACAGTTTAGAACGCATGGCGAGAAAATCAGCAATAATTTCGGTGAAGGCAAAAGAAGCGGTACACAAAAACAAAATGGCAAGTATTGGCTTTGTTGTTATGATCCCTGCATTCACGAGAGTCTTACTGATGGCAGCAGCAAGGACTAGTCCCAATCCAAACTGAATCAAGAGGAAAAAGTTCAAGTTGTACAGCGTTAGAACATGCGTAGCTACACCGAAAGCGACACCCAAACCTATTGCTGCAATAACCGGAGCAAGCATACTTTCGATGCTTACCTTCGGATGTGCCGGCAATTCACTGGGCTCTTGATAGTTGTTCCAGCCAATTTTATTGTGGTGTTCTTGTAATAGTTCCTCACGTGCATCATCGTCAATCTCTTTAGATATTGCCACAATAGCAAAGGCAAACAACTCTGCTTTTTGATGACAGTCACCCGCGTCACCTTCAGGACGCTGAAAATCACAAGTCGAGTCTATATACAAGCAACCTTCTGTGTATCGAACAGAAATTGTGCAATACCTCGAACCAGGCGTGCCGTCACACCGCAACACAACTGTATCTGCATGCACATGCATAATTTCCCAGCCGAGTTCATTCGCCGTAGACATTGCTAGTGGTTGAAATAGTTCGCTAGAAAACGCGACATCCAGTGTACGTTTATATACTGGGATTTCGTCTGTTATTATTTGTTTGGGGAGATGCTCCAAGAACTGCTCAAATTCGACGCGCATACACACAGGCTACTTTTTGTACTACAACAACCATACTTTTAACAATGGCAATATGAGGAAGTGTGTCCATTCTTCCAACAATGTACGAAGGTGAATCTGTCAGTCACCATTGATGATGTGGATACCGTATACACTATTGTATGTTGAAACATCACTTGGTACATTGTTTTTTATGCGAAATTTAACGTATGTGTCGCTGCAAAAACTAGAAAAGAGTTTTGCCAGTTCTTCACTCTCATCAAATGTTGTTTGCCTATGAATATTTTCGTGCGAATCGTAGAGAAATTTTGGAATCCTCTCTTTGCCATGTATCGCCGAAGTGGTGATCGAGTTGTTCTGACGACACCCATGGTTATGGGGGTTACTCTAGATGTTGAGTTTCCAAATTGCGAACCAGTCAAGTTGTCACAGTGGTTGGCGGACATAGTGTATATGCTCAATGAGGACGATTGTACAGTACAGATCGGGTACAAGCAGCTGGGCAATGAAAATCTAGATTCTTCTGAGTTCAACAGAATAGTCAAAACCCGAAGTGCTGAGCCTTTAGAGTTGTTTATATGCGTGCTACCCAATGAACAGCGCGAACAATTGAACTTTCGCATCATTGTTGATCGCAAAACAAGCAACGTCGTACACATGTACATGCTGTTCGACCTCGAGGAAGTAAAAGAACGATACCTAGGCCACCGACTCATTGAATTTTTGCAAGCAACAGCTGAAGCCGTCGGGGCTAGTACTTGGTATTGCGGATTAGAACCAGCAATAAATGCAGCTACACAGATATACAGCCACGACGGGAAGGGCCCTTTGTACCATGCTATGATTCGTCATGAGCAGAAGGGGTATATGCCAATTCCTGAATGAGCCAATGTATATGTCAATGTAGCCCAATCATATTTGCCCTAGCGCAGCCAAAAGAACCTAGGATTAATCATAGTCGCCAATTCAATTCAAGTTTCGGAAGCCGTCAACAATGTTTGGCAACGCTCTAATTGGTGCAGAGTCTTTTGTCCGCGCATAAATACTACCCAACTGGATCTCACCAATAACTGTTGCCGTAAGGTATTCACCAATAACTGTGTCTAGCGTCAAGAAGGCTACACCAAGCCAGTTCTCAGATCCGTCGTAGTCTTCGAAGTACAACGTTATATCCAGTCTCCCTTCGTTCGATTGTGCGCTATAGTACACATTGTTTTTGTCGATATCTCTACCGTAGCACTGGAGGCTAGTTGATTTGTGTGGCTGTCGCAACGCAACAACCTCAAACTTCTGTAAAACTGGAGCCTGTTGAACAATTTGAAAAACAAGCGGGAACATCGAAGCGACACCGTCTGCAGAGATCACAAACTGACGCTTACCATCACTATCAACTCCACTGAACTCCCACGTAAGATAGTCTGCGATACTGTCCAATTTAGATTGGAGAAAATCAAAGAGGTTGTGTGGATACTCTACATTGTACAACTGCTGTTCGTTCTCTGAAAACCACTTCCAAAACATAGCAATTGACTGTTCACTAGGCATACTCATTCCTTGATTGATAAAACGACGAATCAACGTGACCAAATGTAAGGTCGAGAGCACAGAAGTCCAAGCATTTGCCTTACCTTTTGGTCACG